>JAIRSN010000038.1 GCA_031255425.1 Dysgonamonadaceae bacterium | reverse complement strand
TTGGGCTTCCTGAGTCCCGGAGAGAAGCTATTTAAAATAATGAAGCGGGGACTTGTAACTTTACTCGTTCCTGAGGTCTTAGGAACCCATCTCAACAAATAAGTTATGCCCACGCTTCCTGCGCGAGCGTTTACTAACTTATTCTTGTTGAGATTGAAATTTCCTAAGTTTCAGGAACAAGAATAAAAGCTAACGCTTTCTTAAATTAATTATATATAAAAATCGGTTTCTATGCTTTAATCAACTATTTGTTAAAAGAAACCGCGCAAAAATAATAAAAATCTTTGAAATACAAAAGCGGCTGCGCCGCCGCACGAAAATTTTAATTCTTTTCCATCGGAATTTAAAATATCTTCGTACATTTGTGCTGTAGAACATGGTTATAAAACATCAATGTACAAAAAAGAAGAGGAAATAATCGATTTTTCTACCAGCTTAAATGAAGTGTGGCGGCTCTTAACCAATCAGGAACGCATACTGCTTCGGAAAAACGCCAAGATATACCATTATAAAAGAAATCAACGAATTTACGGAGAAGGCGACGAACCCAAAGACTTGATGTGTCTCCTGAAAGGCAAGGTAAAGATACACAAATCGGGTGTCGGCGGACGCAACCAGATCATCCGGATGATCCGCCCGATTCAATATTTTGCCTACCGTGCTTACTTTGCCAAAGAGAATTACCTGACCGATGCCTCCGCATTTGAAGCCTCGACCGTGTGTTTGGTTCCGATGAAAGTGGTGCGGGAAATTATGAAGCGCAATTACAATATATGCAAGTTTTTCATCCGCCAGTTGTCCGTCGACCTGGGCATCGCCGACGAGCGGACGGTCAACCTCACACAAAAACATATCCGGGGACGCTTGGCGGAATCATTGGTCTCTCTCATCGACAGTTACGGATTGGAGGACGACGCATCGATAAACATCTTCCTTTCCCGCGAAGACTTGGCTAACCTTTCCAACATGACAACGTCCAATGCCATACGTACCTTGTCGACCTTTGTTGCCGAGAAAGTGATCGCGCTGGACGGCCGCAAAATCAAAGTAATCGACGAAGACAAACTGCGCAAAATCAGCAAACTCGGCTAATCCCCAATCAGGCGGTAAAATATTTTCCGCGTTCATTTGTCTACATAAGTAGAGAATCATTTAAAACAGTAAAAAATGAATAGTGTATATATAGGAATAGGCGCGGCGGCCGTTCTGTGGATCGTCTTCAACTCGTATCGAAAACAGAAAAACAGGAACAAGGTTGTCCGCATTGTTGAACGGAACTGTACCGGTTGCCGGCGTTGCGTCAAGCGATGCAACCGGCGCGTGTTGGAGGCGGTGAAAGAGGAAGCGGACATGCGCGTCGTGGTGAAACATCCGGAGCAATGCACCGCTTGCGGCGATTGCCTCCGTATCTGCCGGTTCGGAGCGCTGGAATTAGTCGAACGGACCGGACGGTTATAAACAAGTATTACAAATAAAAACAAATTAAAAATCGAACAGTTATGAAAAGAAGTTTGCACATTATCGGGCATTTGTTAACAGGAATAATAGCGATAGCCCTGTTTGGCGGTGTTTTTATGTGGTTGTGGAATGCTTTGCTTCCGCAGGTTTTCGGATTCGCAAGCATCAATTATTGGCAATCGCTGGGGTTGTTGGCCTTGCTTGCCGGAGTGAGTAAGTTTATGGTTCTTGCGGCATTCATTGGGATGCGGGGCTACCGGCACAATCCCCTCCGCGAGAAATGGGCGAAAATGACGCCCGAAGAACGCCGGGAGTTTCTGCGGAACCACCGGCATTTCGGACATGGATTCGGCCGCGATTTTTTCAACGACGAACCCGCCGAAAAGACCCACTAAGGTGCCGGGAGTCAACAGCGACAAGCTCGAGAGACTGATTGCGGAATATCAACCGCTTCTCCGGTCGTTTATCCGCAAGCGGGTAAACAGCCGGGAAGACACGGAAGATATTCTGCAAGATGTTTTTTACCAGTTGATAAAGACGGTCAACGCGGCGGTAAGCCCGATAGAGGAAGTTGCGGCATGGCTGTTCCGCGTGACACGGAACACGATTATCAACCGGAGCGTCAAGAAGCGGGAGGAAGCGATGCCGGTCCGTCGAAACGACGAAGACGATGAAGAAATACGGGCGGATTTCTCGGAAGTGCTGTTTGGCAACGAGGCTTCGCCGTCGCCCGAACTGGAGTACCTGCGTTCGCTGGTGTGGGAAGAACTGGAGAACGCCCTTGCCGAACTGCCGTCCGAACAGCGCGAGGTATACGAATGGACGGAGTTGAACGGTATCCCGGTCAAAGAGATTGCCCAAGCCACAGGCATTCCCGCCAACACCTTGCTGTCGCGGAAGCATTACGCCGTACTGCATTTGCGCAAGCGTATGCGGCAGTTGTATGAAGAAATAGTCTGCCTCTGATTGCCGGATTACCGGTTTAATATCGTATTTTTGCCCTGCAAAAATCAATCGTATGGAAGATAAAAACTGGAAGGGGCACCTCGCCCTGTTGGTCGCTTACTTTATTTTCGGATTAAATACGCCCCTGTCCAAATATGTACTTGCCCACGGCGAAATTTCGGCCTTGGCGCTCACGTTCTACCGTTTTGCGGGCGCCGCGCTCCTGTTCTGGATGTTATCGCTATGGACGAAAAGGGAAACAGTCCCCTGGCGGGATATTTTGTTGTTGTTTCTGGCATCCCTGTTCGGCATTTTCATCAACCAACTGTCGTTTGTCGCCGGACTTTCGGTGACTTCGCCCATCGACGCCTCGGTCATCACAACACTTGGACCGGTTATGACCATGATTTTAGCGTCTGTTTTCCTGAAGGAACCGATTACCGGGAAAAAGATAACGGGAGTCCTTATCGGCGCAGCAGGCGCTTTCCTCCTGATCTTTCACGGAAACGCCGGCCGGTTGAATATCCACAGCTTAGAGGGGAATTTACTGTGCATGTTGAGTTGTGCGTCCTTTGCCCTCTACCTTACGCTGTTCAAGAAGCTGATCGTCCGTTACCGCGTGGTCACTTTGATGAAATGGATGTTCCTGTTCGCCACGCTTTGCAGCCTGCCGTTCTGCTGGCAGGACACCGTCCGGGTCGATTACGCCGCATTGCCGGCAGGCATTTACCTGCGAATCGCCTATGTGGTGGTGATGGCCACTTTCTGCTCTTATTTTCTCATTCCCGTCGGACAGAAGTTTTTACGCCCGACAATCGTCAGCATGTACAATTATTTACAGCCGCTTGTTTCGTCGCTCGTGGCAGTCGTCCTGGGAATGGACGCTTTCGGGTGGGTAAAAAGCGCCGCTACATTGCTTATCTTTCTGGGCGTTTATGTCGTAATACAAAGTAAATCCCGCGCACAGATGGAGAAAATGTCTTCGCAAGATGAATGTTAATGAGGCGGGGTTTGTATGGAGCCTGCTTGATTTTTTCGTACCTTTGTATAGCGATTCTCACTAACACAATTAATTTATGTACAAACCTATTCAGATAGACAGGGAAAAACTGACCATGATGGGAGTTCCGTTTCCGAATCTGGAAACGCTTAACAGTGTATCCAACGCCATAGGATCGAATATGTACGAAGGTTTCGAGCCGACGCCAAAACTTATTCAACTGTATCTGGACTATAAGACAGGGAAAGTCAAAAACACACAGCTCCTTATAAAACTCAAGGAATTGTTGTGAAGAATTCGTATAACTATATTGACCCTGATTATACCTATACCCACCCCAAAACGGGAGTATTGAGAAATAAAGAAGATATTGGCGACGCCCACTTATTGGTTGCGTTCGAAAGTCTTAAAGTGAGTAGCCGATTGGAAGAATTACAGGTAAATCCATTGAAAATCAAAAATTCTTTCTCACTTCTTGAGATTCATGAGTATCTGTTTCAGGACGTTTATTCATGGGCTGGGAAAATGCGTACCGTAGAAATAAGTAAAGGTGGAAAACCGTTTTTTCCGGTGAGTTATTTCCGCAATGCGTTTTCGTATATTGATAACTTGATTCTGGAATACCGGCAGATAGACAAGGCCGACAAGCCGAAGTTAGCACATAAACTCGCCGAAATTCTGGATAGCATTAACTGTCTGCATCCGTTCAGGGAAGGCAACGGACGCACCCAACGCGAGTTTTTACGTTTGCTTGCTTTGGAAAAAGGCTTGCCGCTGAACCTCAATCCGCCGGACAATATAAATATTTACGAGCGTTATATGTCTGGTACTATTGATGGCGATGTTGAAAAATTATCACTGTTGATATTGGAGTTAATATAGAACCATTCTTTTCATTTCATTTTACGCTTACAGTGTAATCGGATTCATTTTCATTGTATCCATATTCAGGAACGTTCCCGCATGACTCGTCGTTCCTTCTTTAAACAGTTTCCACAGCAGTTTTGCGCCGATATTGGCCAATGCCGAATTGATAAACAGGTCCTGTTTTTCGATGGCTTCGGCGAGGGAGCAGGATGGTCCGGAATCCCGT
>JAIRSN010000245.1 GCA_031255425.1 Dysgonamonadaceae bacterium | reverse complement strand
AATTTTTGCGAACTTGTATTGGTGGTCAGAAACACCGTAAGCGGGTTTTCTTCCGCTTCGTGAATGGCGACAAGTCCGGGGTACTCGTTCGGATTTTTCAGGTTGAGCATTGCACGGGTAGAGGGAAAACCCTCTTTGTCGATATTCGTCAAATAGACTACGGATGCCGCTTGCATCACTTTCAGGCATTCGGCCTGCTTTGCTGATAGATTTGTTTTTGATTCCATTTTTATAGTAGTATTTATTTCACACATATTTTGTGGCTTCCCTTATGCTTAACTTCGCCATGCTGCTTTTATTTATCTCTCCTTTTCATTCAAGGATATTATCAAATAGAGACACAAATATACAAAGATTATCGGCAAAGGGAGATAATTGCAGCGTCGTATGCCTTTATACGCAGGGGGAAAAAAGAATCTTTGAGAGGAGCCTCTTTTATCCCGAACGTCTCAAAAGCATGTGCCGGCAAAAACACGTTGAGGTCTGCGTCTTTGTCCGCAAAATTGGCGACGATCAGCAATAATTCTTCTTCATGACAACGCAGATAAGCGTACTGCTTGTCCGGATTGAACTTTTCGGAGGGAGGATTCACATACATTAAATCGTAAAACATCCCTTCCCGGATGGCTTTACTTTGGTTGCACAACTGCAATATTTTCCTGTAATAGCGGTGCAAGTCGCGCTGGGCGTCCGAAAGCTCGTCCCGGAAAGAGGGAAGGCTCCAATAATCAAAGATAGACGTCCGTCCGTCGCATCCGCTGAACCCTTCCGCGTCCATGCCCGGTTCCCCCCGTTCCTGCCCGAAATAAACCATGAACGGATTTGTGTTCAGGGTGGCGGAAACGACGAGCGCGGGAAGCGCCTTAAACGGATTGCCGGCAAAGAAGGCGGATGCAATACGCTGTTCGTCGTGATTTTCAAGGAAGTTCAGCATCTGCGGCTGGATGTCGTCGACGGATTGCCAGCAGGCAGTGATGGCTTTCGCCGGTTGGTGACCGGTAATAATTGAACGCAGGGTGTCGTAAAGTCCGACCTTATCGTAGAGATAGTCGAATTTCCCCCGGTGAAGGTAGTTCCGGTATTGATCCGGGTTATATATTTCCGCAATAAACACGGCGCCGGGATGCTTTTCTTTCACGCGGGGAATCGCATACGCCCAAAATTCGACGGGAACCATTTCTGCCATGTCGCACCGGAAGCCGTCAATTCCTTTTCCCGCCCAGAAAAGCAGGATTGCCAACATCTTTTCCCATGTGGAAACAACCGGCGCGGCGCACAGTCGTCCGCCGGCGAGGTAATCTTTCCCGTAATTGAGCTTCACGGTTTCGTACCAGTCGTTCCGGCTGGGACGGGCGGAAAAACAATCGTTTCCGGTAGCCTTGGCGGGGTATTCCCGATAAATATTTCCGTTTACGTTCAGGTCGAACTCCGGCGCAAAAGCCTCTCCGGGGAGGTAGTAAAAATTATTGTTGGGCGCAAAAGCCACCCGCTTATCGTCGGAAGCGCCCGGATCTTCCACGCCTTCCGGCTTGGCGTCCGAAAAGTATTCCCGGGCAACGTGGTTCGGCACAAAGTCGATAATCACTTTCAGTCCGGCTTGGTGCGTGCGCCGGATCAGCGCCTCAAGTTCATTCCTCCGGCGGGAAACATCGTCCGCCAGATCGGGATCCACATCGTAGTAGTCTTTAATGGCATACGGCGAGCCGGCTTTCCCCTTCACCACCGCCGGATGATCTTTCCGGATGCCCCAGGCGGAGTAACCGGTTTGCGTGGTATGTTCCAAAACTCCCGTGTACCAGATATGGGTGTATCCCGTTTCTTTCAGTTCTTGCAGTACTTCGCGGGTAAAGGCGGAGAGTTTTCCGCAACCGTTTTCTTCTATACTTCCGTTTGGGACGGGGTTGGGCGTGCGGTTCCCGAACAACCGGGGCAAAACCTGATAGAGGATTATTTTTTCTTTTTTCATTGATTTAATGCCTTCTGAGCATAGTTGTATCCTATTTTGAATATTTTCTCGGCGCTTACCAGATCGAAAGTCTTGTAATAAGTCAGGTCTTCCATTTCGATCAGCACGTCGCAAAGCCGGCGGTCGAGCAAGGTATTGTTTCTCGACATGTAATGATACGACCGTTCGGCGATGTGCATAATCGTTTTACTGTATTTTTTGGGCACAAGCGGACTGACGTTTACGCCGATCACTTTTTCACATTCGCTCCGGATTTCCGAAACCGGAAAGTTTTTGAACAAGCCGCCGTCCACATAGTTTATGCCGTCAATCACCACCGGATTGAATATAATAGGAATGCTGCACGACGCGATGACCGGTTCGACGAGAGGCCCCTTGTCGAAGGTGACGCTTTTTCCGTCGTCCAGATCGGTTGTGACTACTTTAAGGGGAATAGACAGGTCTTCAAACGTTTTTGCGCGCAGGCATTTTTTAAGGAATTTGCGGAATCCGCTGTTTCCAAAAATGGCGGCTTTGGGAATTTGCAGTTCTACAAACTCTTTGAAATCTTTGTTGACAAACAACTCCATGATTTCTTCCGGGCTGTATCCGTCCGCATAAAGGACACCCGCCAGGGCGCCGGCGCTGGTTCCGGCGATTATTTCCGGTTTCCTGCCGGAATCTTCTATCGCTTTCAAGGCGCCCGGATGGGCGAACCCGCGAGCGCCGCCTCCGCTCAAGGCAAGTCCAAGTTTGTATTTTTTTTCTCCGGGAACAGTCATGTTTAACAAATAAGGTCATAAAGGTACTCATATTTTTTGATTCCGGGAACAGAACACAAATGATTTACCTGTTGTTGCAAGCAGGGGGCGGCATTTGCGCCACCGGCGGCGCAGCCGCTTTTGTTTTTTTTTGGGAGGCAGGCACAGCAACCGCTTTTGTTTTTTTGGAAGGCAGTCCCCCTATGCATAGCAAATATACCGTACTCCTTTAAAATTATAAAGACACTGCGTGTCCGGACAAAAATTAATTTCTATCTTTACAACCATATTATAAATACACCCATTTCATAAACGTATGGATGATCCTTTCTCCGCTCCCTTTTTGGAACAAGTTGCAAAAGATCTGGTATCCCGCTTCGGGACGAACCCGGCGGAGGTCATTGTTGTTTTCCCCAACGTCCGTGCAGGACTGTTTTTCAATAACTACCTGTACCGGCAAGTGCAGGCGCCGTTGTGGGCACCCCGTTACCTGTCTATCGAAAATTTGTTCGAGACGGCTTCCGCTTTGCAGCAGGGCGACAGCCTTCTGCTGATCGGGGAACTCTACCGGACGTACATCCGGATCTACAACCGGCACGCCGAAGCGCCCAGTTCCGAAACGCTGGACGAGTTTTTCTTCTTCGGCGAAATGCTCCTGAACGATTTCGACGATGTCGATAAGCACCTGGTCGATGCGCAACGGCTGTTCCGCAACCTGAAGGACCTGGACGACCTGAAAGACGATTTTACGCATCTATCCGACAACCAGATCCAAGCCCTGTCCCGCTATTTCAAACAGGTTTTCCAGGGAGAAACCGCTTTGAAAACCGCTTTCCGGAATATCTGGAACCTCTTGGGCGAGGTCTATTTTGCGTTTAAAGAAACACTGGAAATGCGGAACCTCGCTTACCCCGGGATGCTGATGCGTTCGGTGATCGAAAGCGAAACGGAACCGTTTCCCGGAAAACAATTTGCTTTCGTGGGATTCAACGTCCTGAATAAATGCGAAGAACAACTCCTGATGCGCCTGAAAGACCGCGCCGCTTTCTACTGGGACTACGACCGCTATTACCTGGAAACGGAAGCCGGAAGGTTTATCCAACGAAACATCCGGATGTTCGGCTCGGCGTTGGACGACCGCCTGTCCGATACCTTCCTGAGCCGGAAAAAGCAGATCACCTTCCTTGCCTCGCCTTCGGAAAGCGGGCAATCGGCGGTTATTCCCTCGTGGATCGATTCCCTGAACCGCCCGCCCGGCTCTACGGACCCCGATTCGGCGATCGTTCTGTGCAACGAAAACCTGCTGCCGGTGGTGATGCATGCCATCCCCCCGGAAAAGGTGGAAAATGTGAATATCACGATGGGCTTCCCGATTACGCAGACAAGTATCAGCAGTTTCCTGCAAGTCGTGACCGAGATGCAGATAAAAGGATACCGCGCTTCCGACCGGTCTTTCGGGTATAAACAGGTGTTGCCCGTCCTGAGGCATCCGTACACCCTGCTTATTTTTCCCGAAGCCGGCGAAATAGAAAAAACGCTGGTGAAGAACAAGCTGTTTTTCCCGACACAGGAACAACTGAAAGACCCGCTGCTCTTTTCCTGCGCGCCCGATACCCTGAGCCTGGCGCAATACCTGCTGGAACTGATCCGGAAAATCGGGCGGATGCACGAAAGCGAAACGCCTTTCACCAGCACGTACAAGGGGCTTTACCAGGAATCGATCTTCCAGGCTTACCGGGTCGTGAACCGGCTCTACGGACTGCTCTCTTCCGAGGGCTGGAAGCTGGAGAAGGGCACCTTCCTGCGCCTGCTGAAAAAACTGTTGTCTACCGTGCAGATTCCTTTTCACGGCGAACCTGTCAGGGGCTTGCAGATTATGGGTGTGCTGGAAACCCGCGCCCTCGACTTCAAAAACCTGTTGATGCTGGACGTCAACGAGGGATTTATGCCCGGAGGCATCAACGAAAACACGTTTATTCCGCCTTTTCTGCGGGCGCACTTCGAGATGAGCGTTCCCGATCACCAGGATTCCATGTATGCCTATTATTTCTACCGACTGATTCAACGCGCCGAACGTATCACGCTGGTATATCATACGGATAAAACCCAAACGGGAAAGGCGGAAATGAGCCGTTTCCTCCTGCAACTCCTGGTCGACCCGCGGTTGAATGGCGGGATCGAACGTTTCTCGCTGCTCGCTTCCATCAAGCCGTGGCAACCCGAACCGGTGATGATCGAAAAGGATGCGCCGCTCTTGCAGTTGCTCAAAAACAAGTACGACCTGAATACTTCGAAGGAGGCTCGCCGCTTGTCGCCCACGGCGCTCAATGCTTATATAAACTGTTCGTACCGGTTTTATCTGGAACAGGTAAAGGGCTTGAAGGAAAAGGATGCGTTGGCGGAAGAATTGGACAGCTCTGTTTTCGGGCTGATCTTTCACCGTGCCGCCGAATACCTCTACCTGGAACGCGGGGCGGGGCGCGGCGTGCGGCACACGGTTCACGCGGCGGACTTCGACGATTACCTTCAATACCCGCACCTGGTCCGGAACTTGGTCTTGCGGGCGTTCGAAAAGGAATATTTCAAGGGACGGAAAGTGGCGGAAGAAGATTTCAACGGCGAACAGATGATCAATTTCTATGTGATATGTAAAATGCTGGAACGGCTGATTGCCTTCGACCGCCGCCGGGCGCCGTTCACCCTCTGCGGCCTGGAGTGGGAAGTAAACGGCTTATTCCGGTTGGAGAAGGAGAATATCCTCCTCCGCATCGGCGGCATCATTGACCGGCTGGAAGAGAAAGACGGCAGCTACTACATCCTCGACTACAAAACCAGCGGGAAAGCCAAAGACTACAAATCGCTGGAAGACCTCTTCGAACAGAAAGCCGACCGACCGGCGCATATTTTCCAGACGTTTGTCTATGCGTCCGCCCTGTTGCAACAGGACGAATGGCAGGGAGGACCGGTCGTCCCCGGGCTGATCTACATGCAGCAGGCGGGGAAGGACGGCTACTCGCCGGTTGTCCTCTACAACAAGAATCCGATTGACGACTTCCGGATGCTGGAAGCCGATTTCCGCCGGTTGTTGTCGGACAAAGCGGCGGAGATCTTCGACCCCTCCGTTCCTTTCCGGCAAACGGAAATCGCAAAAACTTGCGAATACTGCCCTTTCAAAGAGATGTGTAACCGGTGAGGGCGGCGCAGCCGCTTTTATATTTTTAAATAGTACGGTATATCGGCTTGGCTGCGG
>JAIRSN010000242.1 GCA_031255425.1 Dysgonamonadaceae bacterium | reverse complement strand
AAAAAAATATGGAGCAAATAAAACACGAATGCGGAATAGCGTTGGTACGCCTGTTAAAACCCATCGAATACTACATCGAAAAGTACGGCACCTGGCAGTACGGGTTAAACAAACTATATCTTTTGATGGAAAAACAACACAACCGGGGGCAAGAAGGCGCCGGCATCGGCTGTGTAAGCGCCAAAGCAAAACCCGGAACAGAATATATCTACCGGGAACGGGCAATGGGCAGCGGCGCGATAAAAGAAGTTTTCCAGAACGCCCACACAGCGATAAAACAGGCGCCGGCAAACACACCCTGCGAAAATATCCCCTTTTGCGGCGAAGTGTACATGGGACACCTGCGTTACAGCACCACCGGACGGTCGGGGATGGCCTATGTGCATCCGTTCCTGCGCCGGAACAACTGGCGTTCCAGAAGCCTGATGCTCTGCGGCAACTTCAACCTCACCAATGTAGATGAGATCTTTAAGCAACTGACAGACCAGGGACAGCACCCGCGCCTCTATTCGGATACATTGATGATGCTGGAACTGATGGGGAATTACCTCGACCGCGAAGTGCAACACCTGTACGACCTGTACAAACTGAAATCGGACGGCGGACAGGCGCTGAACGAGAAAATCGCAGAAAACATCGACCTGGGTTACGTCCTGAGGCGATCCGCCAAAACATGGGACGGCGGGTACGTTATTTGCGGCGCCACGGGAAACACCGATATGTTTGCCTTCCGCGATCCGCAGGGCATCCGTCCGGCTTTTTATTACCACGACGACGAGATTGCAATCGTCGCTTCGGAAAGGCCGGTGATCCAAACGGTCATGAACGTAAAAGCAGACAAAGTGCGGGAACTTCAACCCGGGCAGGCTTTTATCGTAAAACAAAACGGCACGATTGCGTTGGAGCAGATTCAGAAGCCCGAAAACGTGCAGCCCTGCTCTTTCGAGCGGATCTATTTCTCCAGAGGTTCCGATAAGGATATTTACCAGGAACGGAAAATGCTGGGCAAGCTGCTTCTGGAACCGATCCTGAAAGCCATCGACAACGATCTGGAAAACACGGTCTTCTCCTTTATTCCCAATACGGCGGAAGTGGCGTGTTTCGGCATGATGGAAAGTTTCGGCGCTTACCTGGACGAGCAGAAGAAACAACGGATAAAAAATCACTTGCACGAACTGACCGAAGCCGACCTGGACCGGATTCTTTCGATGAAAATCCGGCAGGAGAAAGTCGCGCTGAAAGACATCAAACTCCGGACGTTCATCGCCGAAGGCGACAGCCGCGACGAGTTGGCGGCGCATGTCTACGACATCACCTACGGCTCCATCCGCGCGGGAATCGACAACATGGTCGTCATCGACGACAGCATTGTCAGGGGAACGACCCTGAAGCAAAGCATCATCAAGATATTAGACCGCCTGGAACCGAAAAAGATCATCATCGTCTCCTCGTCGCCGCAGGTGCGCTACCCCGACTGTTACGGCATCGACATGAACCGGATGGACGAATTTGTCGCCTTCCGTGCCGCTATCGCCCTGCTGAAAGAACGCGGGATGCAGTCCGTCATCGACGAAACCTACCGGAAATGCAAAGCCCAGTTAGACTTGCCGAAAGAAGAAGTCGTGAACCATGTAAAAGATATTTACCGCCCGTTTACGGCAGAGGAAATCGCCTGCAAGATAGCCGGAATCCTTACGCCCGAAAATATTCAGGCACAAGTCGAAATTGTCTTCCAGTCATTGGAAGGATTGCACAAAGCCTGCCCGAACCACACGGGCGACTGGTATTTTTCGGGAAATTATCCCACTCCCGGAGGCAACAAAACGGTTGTCCGTTCCTTTGTCAAATATTACGAAGGAGCGAAATAACCGGAAACAGTTAAATTTTTACAGAAAAAAGAAATATACGATGGAAAAAGAAGTAAAAAGCAAAGCGCTGCTCTATCATTCGGGACCGCGTCCCGGTAAAATAGAAGTGATACCTACGAAACCCCACAGTACACAATCGGATTTGTCGCTTGCCTACTCGCCCGGAGTAGCCGAACCCTGCCTGGAAATCGAAAAAGACCCGGAAACCGCTTACGACTATACTGCCAAAGGCAATCTGGTAGCCGTTATTTCCAACGGGACAGCCGTCCTGGGACTTGGCGACATCGGCGCGCTGGCAGGCAAACCGGTGATGGAAGGGAAAGGGCTGCTGTTTAAGATTTTTGCCGGCATCGACGTTTTCGATATTGAGGTGAACGAGAAAGACGTCGACCGGTTCGTAGCCGCCGTCAAAGCCATTGCGCCGACCTTCGGCGGAATCAACCTGGAGGACATCAAGGCGCCCGAATGTTTCGAAATCGAACGGCGGCTCAAAGAAGAACTGGATATTCCGGTGATGCACGACGACCAGCACGGCACGGCGATTATCTCCTCCGCCGGGCTTCTGAACGCGCTGGAATTGACCGGGAAAAAGATTGAAGAGGTGAAAATCGTCGTGAACGGCGCCGGCGCTTCCGCCAGTTCCTGCACCCGCCTGTACATGGCGCTGGGGGCAAAGAAGGAAAATATTGTGATGTGCGACAGCAAGGGCGTTATTTCCGTCCGCCGTTCCAACCTGACGCCCGAAAAGGCTTTTTTCGCTACCCGCCGGGATGTAAACACCCTGAGCGAGGCGATGGCCGGGGCGGATGTCTTTCTGGGGCTGTCCGTCGCCGATGTCCTGACCGGAGAAATGGTTCAAAGCATGGCGAACGACCCGATTGTGTTTGCGTTAGCCAATCCCAATCCGGAAATATCGTACGAGAAAGCTAAAACGTCCCGCCCGGACATTATTTTTGCAACCGGGCGATCGGACTATCCCAACCAGGTGAACAATGTGCTGGGATTTCCCTACATTTTCCGCGGCGCGCTGGACACAAGGGCGACAACGATTAATGAAGAAATGAAGCTGGCGGCGGTCAAAGCGATTGCTTCGCTGGCGAAAGAATCCGTCCCCGATGTGGTGAATACGGCTTACGGACTGTCGCTGTTGACTTTTGGACGCGAGTACATTATCCCCAAGCCGATGGATCCCCGCCTGTTGACCTGCGTGTCGATTGCGGTGGCAAAAGCCGCCATCGAGTCGGGCGTGGCGAAAAAAACGATTACCGACTGGGAACAGTACGAAGACCGCCTGCGCGACCTGATGGGTTACGACAATCCGTTGATCCGCGAACTGACCGACACGGCGAAACAGCACCCCAAGCGCGTTGTATTTGCCGAAGGCTCACACGAAAACATGCTGAAAGCGGCGGCGCAGGTGCGGGACGAGAAAATCGCCTACCCGATCCTGCTGGGAAACGACGAACGCATCCAAAAGCTGGCAGCCGAATACCATATTGACCTGGAAGGCATCGAAATCGTCAATCTGCGCCACGACAACGAAGCCGGGCGCCGGACCCGGTACGCCGAAATACTGGCGAACAAGCGGGCAAGGGAAGGCGCAACGCTCGACGAAGCCAAAGACAAGATGTTTGAACGGAATTATTTCGGCATGATGATGGTCGAAACCGGCGATGCGGATGCTTTTATTACAGGCGTTTACACCAAATATTCCAACACCATCAAGGTAGCAAAAGAAGTGATCGGGATCCGCGAGGGCTACAATACCTTCGGCACGATGCACATCCTGACCGGTCAAAAGGGTGTTTATTTCCTTGCCGACACCTTGATCAACCGGCATCCTTCGACCGAAAACCTTATCGACATTGCGCGCCTGACCTCCGAAATCGTCACATTCTTTGCCTCTACGCCGGTGATGGCGGCCATATCCTATTCCAACTTCGGTTCGGATACGGAAGGAAGTCCGGCAAGCATGCACGAAGTCGTCCGGGTGATGCAGGAGAAATACCCGGCGTTGGCTATCGACGGCGAAATGCAGGTCAGCTTTGCGCTGAACAAAACACTGCGCGACCGCAAATACCCGTTCAGCCGTTTGTTTGGGAAAGAGGTGAACACGCTGATATTCCCCAACCTGAGTTCCGCGAATATCGCCCAGAAGTTGCTTCAGGAAATGGAAGTCGGGGAAATGATCGGTCCGATCCAAATGGGATTGAAGAAGCCGATTCACTTTACCGGCATCGAAAGCTCGGTTCGCGACATCGTAAACATCACGACCGTCGCCGTAATCGACGCTATTGTAGCGGAAAAGATCAAAGAAAATGCCGGTTAGCGCGGCGGCTTAGCCAAGCAGATACACCGTACCATTTAAAATTATAAAAGCGGCGGCGCCGGCGCAGCCGCTTTTACTGTTTCATTACACCTTGTATATAGGTATAGGATGATGATACGTGCAATGCCGATGCCCCCACTACTCCCGACCCCGGCGGCGCAGCCGCTTTTATTATTAGTGATGCATAGGATGCCACATCGCAGGATGCTGATGCTCCGCAGACTCCCGACCCCGAAGGGGTCGAATATGAGTAACCCCGGGTGCAAACCCGGGGAAAGGAAGCCCTCCCCCTACACACGACCCCGAAGGGGTCGAACAATCTCCCGAAGGTATACCATATATGTATGTATAGGATGATGCTACCCACACCCCCTACGCCTCACACGCCTCACACGCCCCAGGGCGAATGCCATGGGCTGGGTTATTCGACCCCTGCGGGGTCGTGTGGAGGTGGTGGGGTTCCTCTACCCCGGGTTGTCACCCGGGGTTACTCATATTCAACCCTGCGGGTTGGCGGCGCAGCCGCTTTTACTATTTGCGAAGCATAGGACACGGCATTGTGCGTTTTATTATTCATTATATATAGGTATAGGATGATGATAACCCGCAGTCAAGCCGATATACCGTACTATTTAAAATTATAAAAGCGCCTGCGGCGCCTTGCCAAGTATCTTGGCAAACGTCCCGGAGAAGTTTTTGCACTTGCCAAGTATCTTGGCAAACGTCCCGGAGAAGTTTTTGCGCTTGCC
>JAIRSN010000106.1 GCA_031255425.1 Dysgonamonadaceae bacterium | reverse complement strand
AGCCGTCTAAATGTTTAGACGGAAAAAAAACTATCTTTTCGAGCCGTCTAAATGTTTAGACGGAAAAAAAACTATCTTTTCGAGCCGTCTAAATGTTTAGACGGGAAATAAACTATCTTTTCGAGCCGTCTAAATGTTTAGACGGAAAAAAAACTATCTTTTTGAGCCGTCTAAAATTTTAACAGTCTAAAAAAACGGTCTATTTTCCAAATATAAAACAGTAAACTGGTTCTTTCGAAAACTGAGACGGGAGAAGGGTGACCCAAATACAGCGCGGAAGAGAAAAAGGCGTTTGCCGGGGGGCAGGAAAGGGCGCCGGGGTTCCGGGCAAGTAAGGCAGGAGAGCCGGAAAGGGTGCCGGGGTTCTTGGCAAGGGAGGTGGGAGGACCGGAAAGGGCGGAGTGTCAGCCTGAAAGAAAAAACAGTAACATACCTTCTGTCCCGGATTATTACCCGGAACGGGAACGGGGATCAGATAATCCCGGTAAAGACATGCGCCGGGATAAGCGACCACTCGCCGTTCGGCAGAGGCGCCTCTTCGAAGAGTCCGAATACGGACGACCCGGACCCGGACATACTCGCGTAAACCGCACCCCGGTCGTACATTCGTTGCTTTATCGCGCCGATTTCCGGATGACGCGCCAGGACACTCTCCTCAAAATCGTTCGCCAACCGGTCTTTCCATCTGCTGACCGGCTGCCGGATAATCTCCCGTATCGACACCACCGGCTGCCGGGGCGTCACGCCGGCATACGCTTCCTGCGTCGACACGTGAATGTCCGGCTTTACCACCACCAGACAATAGCCCCGCAGGGCGACGGCGACGGGCGTAAACACATTCCCCGTACCCTCGGCAAAGACCGGCTGGTTCCGGATGAAAAAAGGACAGTCGGCACCCAGCCGGCTTGCATAACGCTCCAACTGTTCGCCGGATAAACGGAGCGCGGCGAAATCATTCAAAAGAGACAGCATAAAAGCCGCGTCGGACGAACCGCCGCCCAAACCGGCACCCAGCGGAATGTTCTTGTGCAGGTGGACATCTATTTCCGGAATGTCATAATCCGCTTTCAGCAGCGCCAGCGCTTTCATCACCAAATTCTGCGCAGAAGCGTCCGGCACCGGTATGCCCGTCGGGAAAAAGCCCCCCGGCGCCTTTTCCGCCGGAACAATCTCCAAGGCATCGTACCACCCACGCACCGGATAAAACACCGTTTCGATATTGTGGTAACCGTCCGGCCTTCGGGAAACCACGTTTAATCCCAGATTGATTTTTATATTCGGAAAGGAAATCATAGGCTTGCGTCTTTTCTTTCCCGCAAAGATAACGAAGAATTTTCTTTATATTTGCATCCCGATAATGAAATATAAACCTAAAATGATTCATTCACAATACCCTTCAAAAGAAGAGCTGGAAGTCCGGCAGACGAATGTCCGGAACCTGCTGAAAGCGTCGGGCGCCGGGGCTTGCCTGGTCGCAACTCCCGTCAATCTGTATTACCTGACGGGAAAAGTCTTTGCCGGCTACGTTTATCTGCCCGTCGACGGAGAACCGCTTTGTTTCGTTCGCCGTCCGGTGGACTTGCCCGGTGAAAATGTGATTCCGATCCGCAAACCGGAGGATATTCCCGGCTTGCTGGCGGGGCGGAAGCAGCGCCTTCCCTCCGTCTTACTGCTGGAAGCCGACCAGATTACGCATCACGAGTTCCTGCGCTTGGAAGCCGTCTTCCGCCCGAAAGCGACCGGCAACGCGACCGCCGTCCTGCGAAAAGCCCGGACGATAAAAACGCCCTGGGAAACGGCACAACTGCGTATGTCGGCAAAGAAACACATCGAAACCTACCGGCAGATTCCCGCCCTCTTCCACGAGGGCATGAAGGACGTGGAGTTGCAATACGAAATCGAACGCCTGATGCGGAAAAACGGTTCCCTCGGCATCTTCCGCACGTTCGGGAGCAATATGGAAATCTTTATGGGGAGCCTGCTGGCGGGGGAAAACGCCGCAACGCCGTCGCCGTTCGACTTTGCCTTGGGCGGCGGCGGGCTCAGTCCCTGTCTGCCGATCGGCGCGAACGGCGGGACGATCCGTCCCGGGCAAACGGTGATGGTGGATATGGCGGGGAATTTCACGCCCTACCTGACCGACATGACCCGCGTCTATTCGTATGGAACGTTGCCCGACGCCGTTCACCGGGCGCATCAGGCATCGGTCCGGATGCACCGCCGTTTCGCGGAAACCGTCAAGGCAGGAACGTCCTGTGCCGATATTTACAACCAGTCGGTGGAGATGGCACGCGAAGCCGGTTTCGCCGCCCACTTTATGGGGACGGTTCAGCAAGCCCGGTTCGTGGGACACGGGGTCGGGTTGGAAATCAACGAGCCGCCGGTGCTGACGGCGCGTTCGGAGGACTTGTTGCAGGCGGGGATGGTAATCGCATACGAACCGAAATTCGTGTTTCCGGAGACCGGCGCGGTGGGGATTGAGAACACTTTCCTCGTCACCGAAACGGGTGTGGAGAATTTAACCGTGCTGGAGGAAGCGATTGTGCCGCTGGGTCTTTAACCGGCTCTTTCACAGTTTCACCCGCTTCGTTTTTCCTTTTCTGGATTCGTTGTGGAAGCGGTCGACGGAAGTCACGACGTACTGATACTTTTCCGTTCCCCGCTCGTAAGGCAGCACACAGGAAGTTTCGCGGACAATCGCCGCAATTTTGGAAGGATCGTTCAGGTCCTTCTTTTCTTTATCTGCAAAACGGTAGACAACATAATACTGCGCCTTCCGGGGATCCGCCGGGTCGCCGTTCCGCTTCCATTGCAGCACGTATCCCCGGTCTGTCCATCCCGCCTTCAACGACTTCACTTCCCTGGGCGTCTTGTCGTGCAGGTGCAGGTAGGCGGGAATCAACGCCGGATAAGCATGGTAATGGTTTTTCAGGCTGTCGGCAATACCGCCGGTGTTGTTCAGCAGCTCGTACACCGGCCAGAAACAATTCCCGTAAACGGCGGGGAGTGTCCGCGACAGTTCCATCTTCCGCGTCAACTGGTTCCGGTCCGGATGCCGGCGGTCGGGCGCGTTCACGGTGCGGGCGATGTCTTGCCCGATATACAAATGGGCGCCGTAATTGTTCCGGTTCCACCAGTTGATCAGCGTTTCGTAATCCGCCGCCCGGTGTCCTGTTTCCCAATAAATCTGGGGGATATTGTAGTCGATCCATTCCTTTTCGACCCACTGTTTCACATCGGCATACAGGTCGTCGTAGTTTTGCAGTCCGCTGGTATTGCTTCCGGTGCCGTCGGGCGTGCTTTTCCGGTTCCGGTAAATGCCGAAAGGGCTGACGCCAAAGCGGACGTAAGGCTTTTCCTGCACCACCGTCTGCTTGATCTGCCGGATCAGCCGGTTGACATTCTCCCTTCGCCAATCGTCCCGCTGGTCGGGCCGGAAGCCCTGGGCGCCGGCGTATTGATGAAAACTTCCGTCGTCCGGAAACGCCAGCCCCTTTATGGGATAGGGGTAAAAATAATCGTCCAGGTGAATCGCATCCAGGTCGTAACGGGCAACCAGGTCTTTCACCACCTCGCAGATAAAGTTCCGGCTTTCGGGCAAGCCCGGATCGAAATAGATTTGCCGCCCATACTTGACAAACCATTCGGGATGCCGGTGGTAAACATGGGAGGCGTGCAGCGTATCCCTCTCGGAAACCGTCACGCGGTACGGGTTCAACCAGGCATGGAACTCGATGTTCCGCCGGTGCGCTTCTTCGATGAAAAAGGCCACCGGGTCGAAGTCTTCTTCCGGCGCCAAGCCTTGCCGCCCGCGCAAATAGCGGCTCCAAGGTTCAATCCCGGAACAGTAAAAGGCATCCGCCGCCGGCCGTACCTGAAACAAAACGGCATTGATCCGGCACGCCTGCAATTCGTCCAGCATCTGCACAAAATAGTGTTTGATCGCCGGGACCGTCATCTTCAGGTACCGGTCCTGATGAGCGACACTCAGCCACACCCCGCGAAATTCCCGCTTCGGCGCTAACTGGGAAAGGCAGGGGAGCGAACAGATCGCCGTGATCAGCAGTAGCATAAGTTTCCGTTTCATTCTTCTTTTTTTTTAGTTACAAAATTACAACTTTTATTTCATATCAATAAAATGTTGTATTTATTCAAAATATTCCCGTAAATTTGTTCCCGTATTCAGTAAAAAATAGCATTTGAAAAAATATCTTCCCATATTATTGATACTCTTAACGATTTCATCTGTGCCGGCAAATGCGGTGAAAAGTTCGTTTGTGCTGGTACTCGACGCCGGGCACGGCGGAAAAGACCCGGGCGCCGTCGGTTCAAAAGGGAAAGAGAAAAACATCAACCTTGCCGTCGCGCTGTTGACGGGGAAATACATCTCGGAGAAACATCCGGACGTCAAAGTGATTTATACCCGCAAAACGGATGTGTTTATCGGCCTGAACGAACGCGCCAATGTCGCAAACAAGTCCAATGCAGACCTGTTTATCTCCATCCACACCAATGCCTCGACCTCCAAACGTCCCCGCGGCCCGGAAGTCTACACGTTTGGTATCTCCCGGACGCAGGAGAATCTGGAGGTGGCGCAGCGGGAAAACGCCGTAATCCTGCTGGAAGACAATTACGAAGAGAAATACGAGGGCTTCGACCCCACTTCCGCCGAGTCGTATATCATGTTTGAATTTATCCAGAACAAGTTTGTGGAACAAAGCATCGACTTCGCTTCGATGGTGCAGAACCGCTTGGAAACCTGCGTGAAATGGAAGGGATACGGCGTCAAACAGGCGCAATACCTGGTGCTTCGGAAGTCGTCGATGCCCCGCATACTGGTCGAACTCGACTTTATTACGAATGTGGAAGCGGAGAAGATTCTGCTGAGCGATGCCGGTCAGAAGAAATACGCCAAAGCCATTTGCGATGCGTTCACGCAATACAAAACGAACTACGACCGGAAAAACAAGGCCACGAAAAAGACTTCCGGAAACACAACCGGTGCGGCGGGATCTCCCGGCAAGTCCGGGGATTCCAGGAAGAAGGAAGTCGTATATAAGGTGCAGATTCTGGCTTCCGCCCGGAAATTGGAAGCCAATTCCCCGCTCCTGAAGGGATACAAGGCAGATTACTACGTCGACAAGGGCTTGTACAAATATACCGTGGGGAACTCCGCCCGTCCGGAAGAAATAAAAAAAGTCAGGGCGTCTTTGCTGAAAGATTTTAAGGGTGCATTTATCGTCACATTTGAAAACGATGAGAGGGTTCAAAACAAATAAAAAGCTAAACAATGAAGAAGATTTTTAATAAAGAAGTAACAATCGCTTTGGTGACAATCGCCAGTCTGTTCATTTTGTATTTCGGGTTGAATTACATGAAGGGGATTAACCTGTTTAAGCCGGCGAACCATTATTATGTTGCGATGCCGAATGTATCCGAATTGCAGAAATCCAGTCCCGTTTTCATTGACGGCTTCAAGGTGGGGCTTGTCAATTCGATTCAATACAAGTTTGACGATTCGTCGCGGAATCACATCCTCGTTCTGATCAGCCTGGACGAAGAGGTGAAGCTGAAAACCGGAAGTTATGTCGAACTGAAATCCGGGTTGACGTCGGGCGCCTACCTGAACCTGATGGTCAACCGCGAAGCGGCGACTTACTGTCAGGTGGGCGACACGATCGAGGGGATTACGCCCGTCGGGTTGATGGATAAGTTGTCTGCCGAACTGCTGCCGCAAATCGAGCATCTCCTTCCGCGGCTGGACTCTATCCTGTCCGGGATTCAGTCGCTGGTGACGCATCCGGCGCTGACGCAATCGCTGGAACATATCGAAGCGACGACCTCCAACCTTCAACGTTCGTCCGGTCAACTGAATCAGCTTCTGTCGAAAGATGTGCCGGTCATTGTGTCCAACCTCAACAAGGTGTCGTCCGACTTCACGGTCGTAAGCGAACACCTGAAGGGTTTGGACTTGCAAGCTACTTTCGCCAAGGTGGACAACGTGATGCAGAACATCGACCAGATGTCCCGCCAGCTAAACAACAAGGACAACTCCCTCGGTCTCTTACTGAACGACCGCGCTCTGTATAATCACTTGGACTCGACGGCGCGGAATGCATCCGAGCTTCTCCGGGATATTAAGGAGCATCCCAAGAATTATGTCCGGTTCTCTCTCTTTTAATGAATAATCAATAGAGATGCCGGAGGCGCAGTCCGAAGGGCGGCTGCCTAACTTATTTATTCTTCTTTTCAAATATTGTCATTTTCAAAAAAGTCGTACCTTTGCAGCGTGAAATTTGTCCCCGAAATATGATAAATCGGGGACAAATAAAAAGAGATAGATAATGTGCAAACAACTGCAAACCACATAGTAAATAAAGTCAAAAACCACAAGCGTGGAAAAATATTTTTCATTGACGATTTTGCTGCTTTGGGTACGCCCGATGCCGTGAAAAAGTCATTGCAACGCTTAACGCTTGCGGGTTTGTTGGTTCGGCTTGCCAACGGTATTTACTGGTATCCGAAAAAGGAAAAAGAGTTGTACGGCGTGAAAATATCGGGTAAGCCCTCGCTTGACGAGATCGCCCGCGCCATCGCCAAACGCGACAAAGCGCGTATTGTGCCGACGGGATTACATGCCCTCAATATGTTAAACCTTTCTACACAAGTGCCTGCAAATGTGGTCTATCTGACAGACGGCGCGGCGCGGCGGGTGAAGGCTGGCGACGGTAAAGGCATTCTGTTCAAACACACTGCCGAAGTCAAACGGTTGTCGTATAAGTCCGAATTGCTGATGCTTATCGTTTCGGCATTCCGAGAAATCGGCGAGGGGAAAGCCACGCCCGAACAGTTGAAAATTATCAAATCGCATTTTTCGAAAATTACAAAACAGGAATTTGAAACGGATATAAAGCTGATGCCGGTTTGGATTCGCAAAATACTTTTAATATTATGATTTTCTTACAATTAACCGATGCCGAAAAGATTGAATTTTACAAACAACTGCACGATGAAACGAATTTACCGCAGGTTATTATCGAAAAAGATGTGTGGGTAACAGCTGTGTTACGCGCTTTATTTTCATTGCCTTACTCAGAACATCTATCGTTCAAGGGCGGCACTTCGTTAAGCAAGTGTTATAACCTGATCGAACGATTTTCGGAAGATGTGGATATTGCTATTAACCGTGAATATTTTGGCTTTACGGGCGATACTTTCACCATCAAACAAATCAGTAAAAACTTGCGGAAATCTGTTTGCAAATTTATTCGCAACAATTTACAGTTTGATTTAATAAACCGAATGAGGGATAACGGCATACCCGAAAACTTGTTTTCCGTTTCAATGAATATTACCGATGTTACTACCACTGACCCCGAAAAGGTGTTTGTGGAATACCAATCGGTTTTTGCCGAAAATCCGTACATAAAAAGTACGGTTATTTTGGAAATCGGCGGTCGTTCAATGAAAGAGCCGTTGCAAAAAGTCGGAATACAATCGTTTATGGATACGCATTTCCCACAGGCAACGTTTACCGAAAAGCCGTTTGTCGTCAATGCCGTTGCACCGGAACGCACTTTTTTGGAAAAGATTTGCCTCTTGCACGAAGAATTTTCAAAACAGGACAAATCCCGGATCCAGGTGAACCGGATGAGCCGTCATATTTATGATATTGCAAGGATTTTGGGAACGCCTATCGCTGAAGATGCATTGAATAATAAGGATTTATACAAATCAATTATTGCGCACCGCCGTATGTTTATTGCAATGAAAGACTTTGATTATGATACTCTTGCGCCAAGTACAATAAAAATCACACCTCCCGACGGCGAAATGGCTAAGTGGGAAGACGATTACAATAAAATGCAAACTATGATTTACGGCAAATCG
This sequence comes from Dysgonamonadaceae bacterium, assembly GCA_031255425.1. Classification (GTDB taxonomy): domain Bacteria; phylum Bacteroidota; class Bacteroidia; order Bacteroidales; family Azobacteroidaceae; genus Azobacteroides. The sequence continues at coordinate 11,449 of JAIRSN010000106.1, read as the reverse complement.
CCGTTTTTCAGTGAAATAATTGACCAGATTAAACTGCTCAACAAACGATTAAACAGCATTGACTTTTAATACCTCCAAGCTCAGCCGCCGCCTCCAGTTGTGCATAATTGAAGATTTTATGCTACCTTTGCGCCATTAATACAAAAACAACACAGTCCGTATGAGTGAAAAAATGATCAAAGTCGGGATTTGCCAGGGCAATACAAACGGCATAGCCTATGAGCTTATTATTAAAATGTTTGAAGACGCTCGCATGTACGAACTCTGTATTCCTGTCGTTTACGGTTCGTCGAAGGCGTTGGCTTATCACCGGAAGATGATCGGCGTGCCGTCGCCCAACGTAAACAGCATCGGTAAAGCCGAAGACGCCATCGCGGGACGGTTCAATATTATCCATACCGCCGACGGAGAAGGCGGAGTGGAATTGGGGAAATGGACGGCCGAAAGCGCCAACGCCGCCGAAAAAGCGTTGAAAAAGGCGCTGGAAGAATTGCAGGCAAACCGCATCGACGTGCTTCTCACAACACCCGGCACCCAAAATCCCTGCCTTTTCCTTCCCACCGGAACGGAAAGCCTTAACCTGTTGGTCAACGATTCGCTCCGGATCGCGATCGCCACCGGCGACATCCCTTTTGCCGAAATCCCCGCAGCGCTCACCGTCCGGTCGCTCACCCAAAAGATACGCATCCTTCACGCCACCCTCCGGCGCGACTTTATGATTACCGCGCCGCGAATAGCCGTTCTGTCGCTGAATCCGCAAGCCGGCATAAAGGAAAAACCGGGGAAAGAGGAAACGGAAATCATCCTCCCGGCGATAAAAGCCGTCGCAGCCGAAGACAGCATCTGTTGCGTCGGGCCTTACTCTGCCGACGATTTTTTCGGTTCGGAGAGCTACATGCGGTTCGACGCGGTTCTGGCGATGTATTACGACCAGGGCATGGCTGCCTTCCAGACCCTGTCGCAGGGCGAAGGCACGCTTTTCTCCGCCAACTTACCCTACGTAATCACCGGACCCGTTCAACCGGTTTCGTTCGAGAAAGCCGGGAAAAACCTTGTTTCGCCCGCTTCGCTCCGGAACGCGCTTTACATGGCTATCGACATCCTCCGCAACCGGGAGACGGACAAGGAAATAAACAAAAATCCCCTTAAAAAACTCTATTTCGAACGCGGCGCCGACAATGAGAAATTAGACCTGACCAAAGAGGAAACGCCGATCTAAAGCGCCTTCCGTTTTGCCTGGGGCAACGCTCAAAGGTATGCACAGCCGGATTTTTCCCGGATAAAATGCAAAAATAAATTGTATCTTTGCGTCCGGATATTTTTCAAAACAAATATAAATGACCATTCAGTTTGGCGAAGCGTTATTTCATATATCTGGCTTATAACGGGAAGAATTACTGCGGCTGGCAGGTGCAACCCAACGGTTCGACGGTGCAGGAAGCGGTTGAAAAAAGCATCGGTACCCTGTTGCGCCGCCCGGTTTCGGTGACCGGCGCCGGACGCACGGATTCCGGCGTCCATGCCCGGATGATGGTCGCGCATTTCGACGTGGAACAGCCCTTAGACGACCCTTTTTGGGCGGAACGGTTGAACCGGATCCTTCCCTCCGACATCGCCGTCCGCCGGATTGTCCCGGTGAAGCCGGAGGCGCACGCCCGTTTCAGCGCCCTTTCGCGTACCTACAAATACTATATTACCCATCAAAAAGATCCTTTCCGGCAGGAACCGTTGCGGGTGAATCGTCCGCTGGACTACGACCGGATGAACGCCGCCGCCGGAATATTATTGAAACACACCGACTTCACCAGTTTCAGCAAACTTCATACGGATGTCAAAACCAATCATTGCCGGATAATGGAAGCCCGCTGGGAAAACGAAGGCGATGCATGGGTTTTCACCATCCGGGCGGATCGTTTCTTGCGTAATATGGTGCGTGCGATAGTCGGCACACTGATCGAAACGGGAAAAGGACGCTTGTCTTTGGCGGGGTTCGAGTCGGTCATCGAAAGCAAAAACCGGAGCAACGCCGGAACTTCCGTTGCCGGAAATGCGTTGTTTCTGACAAATATCGAATATCCCGAAACATTATTTGAAATAGAATGAAAAAGACAATCATCGTAATCGCCGCCCTGCTGGTTTTCCCCATCCTGCGGGCGCAAACCGCAAGGGAAGCGTTCGTTTCCCTGCCCGAATCCCTGCTGTTGGATCTGGACCACAATGCCCGCCTCGACCTGGTCGACTTGTACGAAGCCGGCCGGGACGCCGTTCTCCCGAACAGCTTTGGGGATTCGGTCTCTATCGAGTGCCTGACGCCGGATTACCTCCGGCTGAAAACCGGAAACAATTCGTTTCAACTGATTGTTTTACAGATGATCAACGAGTCGAGGCTTTATTGCACGATTCATACGGTTTGCGCTCCGCTGTGCGATAGCCGGATCGAATTTTATTCCGTTTCCGGGAATGTGCTGGATTCCGGGATTTTCTTTACTCCCGCCGCTCCGTCGTGGTTTTTGGAGGAAAAAGAGGGATTTCCGGTGCCGGACATTCTGCTTATGCAGTTGGATTACGATGCGGAAACGGCTGTGCTGTCGCAAACCTACCCTGCGCCGGACAATCTGAGCGTGGAAGACCGGGCGAAAATCCAGCCGTCCGTCCGGCACGGGAAAAAGGAATATAAATGGAACGGGATTCGTTTCGAGCCTCTTTTATAATTTTATGAAGCAATAGATTGGGACATAGACATTATCCTCCTATCCCGACCTCATTACCATTAGAAATAAATCTCCCTTTATTCATTATATATATGAAAAGAAACAGAGACAGCAGAGGTCCCTGCCAACGCCACAACTTCCTCCGGGCGTTCGCCGGGTCACCCTGCAAACGTCTCCGGGAAGTTTTTGCGCTTTCCATGTATTCCGGAAAAACTCCTGGAGAAATTTTTGTGCTTTCCATGTATTCCGGAAAACCTCCCGGATAAATTTTTGCGCTTTCCATGTATCCCGGAAAGTCTTCCTGGGAAGTTTTTGCGCTTTCAGGGTATCCCGGAAAACCTTCCGGAGAAGTTTTTGCACTTTCCAGGTAACCCTGCTAACGTGCCCGCCTCCTCGGAAGCGCGTCAGTTCATTTTAGAAATAATCCAGGATTTTCAGAACATTTTTTAAACATTTAAAAAGTTAAAATTTATTTATAATATATTTTCTAAATATTTAAAAAGCTAAAAATAATTCATTTGACGTTTTCTAAACATTTAAAAAGTGAAAAATAATTTATTTGATGTTTTCTAAACATTTAAAAAGTGAAAAATAATTCATTTGACGTTTTCTAAACGTTTAAAAAGTGAAAAATAATTCATTTGACGTTTTTTAAATATTTAAAAAGCGAAAAAAAATTCCTGTGGACATTTTACAGCCAACTACCCACGAAAATTCGATGTGAGCGCCATCGCAGGGTGACCAGGCGATCGCCAAAACTTCCCCGGAACGGTTGCAGAGTAACCAGGATAGCGTGAAAACTTCTTTGGAACACTTTCCGGGATACCCTGAAAGCGTAAAAATTCCCCTGGAAGACTTTCCGGGATACATGGAAAGCACAAAAACTTCTTTGGGACGTTTGCCGGGTTGCCCTGAAACGGCGCCTGGCGGCGCAGCCGCTTTTATTTTTTTTGGGAAGCAATAAGGCAAAAAGAAACCCCCGGCCAAACATGTTTTATAACACATCCTTTTTCGGGAGTAGTTTTCATTCCTTGCATCGTCTTTATATATACGCGAAAAATATCCGCGGGCATACAGCAGGCATGCAAACAGAATTAATCGTTAAATATTTGATACGGCAGCTTACGGAAGAAGAAAGCGCGTTGCTGGTGGAGTGGCTCGAAAGCGATAACGCCAACCGGGACTTTCTTTTCGGCCTGGAGGAATTGTACTGGGCTGACCGGATAGAAGAATGGCAACGCCTGGCGGACACAGACCGGGAATGGAAAAAGCTGGAAAAACAGATCCGCCAACCGTCCGGGGAGGAAAGGAAAAAGAAAAGAGCGCTTCTGACGGGAATCCTCAGGTACGCCGCGATTCTCGCCGTCGCCGTGTCGCTCCCCTTTGCAGTATACAAAACGGGACTTTTTACCGGAACGAAACCGCCGGATGCCCCCTGCCTTATCACGATTGACGCCGGAAAAGGCGAGCGCTCGCAGGTGACCCTGCCCGACGGAACAAAAGTGTGGATCAATTCCTGTTCGTCGCTGACCTACCACACCGAAGCATCGGCGGTGCGCCGGGTGCAACTGACGGGAGAGGCTTATTTTGAAGTGATCAAGAACGACCGGCGCCCGTTTATCGTGTCCACCCCTTTGCTCGACGTTAAAGTTCTCGGAACCAAATTCAACCTGAAAGCGTTTGAAGAAGAAAACAGCATACAAGCCACTTTATACGAGGGATTGATTGCTGCCAATATACATAACCGGCCGTTCGACCGGGATTTCTTGCTGAATCCGGGCGAACAGCTGACGTATGAGAAAGATAAAAAACCGATGATTTCGACCGTGCAGGGACAGGAAGCTACCGATTGGAAAAACGGAATATTCCGTTTCCATAAGCGACAGTTGCAGGACATTGTCCGCGCGCTCGAACGCAGTTTTGCCGTAGAGATCACCATTGCAGACGCTAAGCTCGCACAAGAAAGGTTTACCTGCGAATTTAGGAACGAAGAAAATGTAGTGGACATTCTGAATGTACTGAAGAAAACAAAGAAGTTGGATTTTCGCATCAAAGGTTCAATCATTACCGTTTTTTCTAAAAACAAAACTAAATAGACCATTCCATGAAAGTTATTTTATTTACCAAAAAACAACGGATTAATAAGCGGCACTTCCCCTTATTAATTCCTTATTTTATCGAAACAGGGAAGTGCGGAGAAATGTTATTATTTAATTTTTAAATCTAAAAACTATTGAGTATGAAACAAAAAAAAGGACAAAGAACCACCCGTTCTTTGAGAAAGACCATTCCTCTTTCTTTTTTGCGTACAGGCTTGGTGATGTTGGGATTGATCATGTCTGCGATGACCTATTCCCACTCCCGGAACGTAACCATCAACCTGCCGGAAGCGACGGTAGAAGCCGTTTTCGACGCCATCCAATCGCAGAGCCGGTACACGGTTGCTTACGGCAACAGCGACGTTGCATTGAAAAAGAAAGTAAATGTGCAGGTGCAGGACCGGCCGGTAGAAGAAGCAGTCCGGCAAGCGCTGGCCGGGCAGGATGTCGCCTTTACGGTGACCGGCAACCACATCGTCCTGGCGAAACAGGCGCCCGCCGATGACAACCGGATCCGGGTGACCGGACAAATCACCGGAGCGGACGGCGAAGAACTGATCGGCGCCAGCATCTCCGAAAAAGGAAGCACCAACGGAACGGTGTCGGACCTGGACGGAAACTACCAACTGACCGTCGGCGCCCAGTCCACGCTGCTGGTAAGTTATGTGGGCTACACGGCTATGGAAGTAGAGGTGAACGGAAGGAGCGTCGTCAACATTACGCTCTCCGAAGACGCGCACGCCCTGAGCGAAGTGGTCGTCACCGCCCTGGGAATCAAGCGGGAAAAGAAAGCACTGGGCTATTCGATGGAAGAACTGCGGAGCGACGCCCTGCTGGAATCCCGCGAGATGAATATCACCAACGCCCTCTCCGGCAAAATCGCCGGCTTGCAGGTTATCAAAGCCAGCGGCACGGGCGCATCCTCCAAGATTGTCCTGCGGGGAAACAACTCCCTCACGGGCGACAACCAACCGCTGATCATTATCGACGGAATCCCCGTCAATAACTTCACCAGCGGCAGCGGCGATATGTGGGGGAACGTAGACGGCACCGACTTCGGGAACGGATTGGCCGACATCAACCCGGAAGACATCGAATCGATGTCGGTACTGAAAGGCGGAGCCGCCGCCGCGCTCTACGGCAGCCGCGCGGGGAACGGCGCCATCCTGATCACCACCAAATCCGGACGCAAAACAGAAGGCTTGGGCATCTCCGTCAGCAGCGGCTTGGCGTTGCAAAGCATTTTCCTGAAACCGGACCTTCAGAATGCCTTCGGGCAGGGACAGCACGGGACCTTCAGCCCGCTGGAAAGAAGGTCGTGGGGACCGGTCATGGGAACGGAAGTCACCGAATGGAACGGGGTTACCCGGGCGCTGTCGCCCCGGAACAATATCGACAACTTTTTCCGCACCGGCGTGGCGGCTACCGAGAATGTGGCCATTCAACAGACCGTCAACAAGACAGACATGTATTTTTCGATCAACCGTTTGGACGATAAAGGCATGACGCCGAACGTGTCGTTGAACAAAACCTCTCTCCTTGCCCGCCTGTCGACCAACCTGGGCAACGACGACCGCTGGCGCTTGGACGTGAAAGCAAACTACATCAACAACCGGGGGAAAAACCGTACCGTAAACGGAATCAACGAGGGAAATCCTTTTTATACCCTGTTCCTCCTGCCCCGGTCGCTCGATATTATGGATTTGAAGAACCCTTCCGTCGATCCGGATACCAAAAGGCAGATCTGGTTTAACGGCTCTACGGACTCGCAGGAAAATCCCTGGTGGATTACGCAGCACCGGCGCACCACCGATACGCGGAACCGCCTGATCGGAAGCGCTTCGATGAGCTACGCCTTCACCGATTGGCTGAGCGCCGAACTGCGGGCGGGCACCGACTACTATACCACTACCACGTCGACCAAACAGGATTTCGGCGCCAAGCGGTATACCAACGGAACGTACAGCGAACGGTCGGTGACTTTCTTCGAAAACAATTTCAGCTTCCTGACTACCGCCCGGAAAGACAACGTAATCGGCAACCTGGGGGGATTTGTCACTTTCGGCGGCAACCTGATGTCGCAACGCGAGAACGGGATGACCGTCGAAGTCGGCGAACTGAGTGTCCCCGGGCTGTTTAATATCAACAACGGGAAAGGCATCGCGCTGCTCAATTACCTGTCCACCCCGCAGAAGATCAACTCCCTCTACGGCTCGTTGCAACTGAATTGGGACGCTTACCTCTTCCTGGATGCCACGCTGCGGAACGACTGGTCGTCCACGATGAGCAAGAAAAACCGCTCGTACATGTATCCTTCCGTCAGCTTTTCCGGAGTCGTTTCGGATATGATCGGCAGGCTGGGGGGAACCATGCCGCAGTGGTTTACCTTTGCGAAAGTGCGCGCCTCGTATGCGGAAGTGGGAAACTCCCTGCCGCCTTTCCAGACGGGCAATCCCTACGAACTGTCCAAAGACCCGAACGGGCACACCGTCGCCTACACGAAAACCACCCTCTACGATCCGGATGTGAAAAGCGAGCTGATTAAAAACTACGAAGCCGGCGCCGAACTGCGCTTCCTCCGGAACCGGCTCGGGCTTGATTTCGCCTGGTATAAGAAGAATGCAACCAACCAGTTGCTGGACATCCCGATGGACCCGATGAGTACCGGATACAACAACAAAAAGATCAATGCGGGAAACATCCAGAACCGGGGCTGGGAGTTGATGCTGAACGGACGGATTATCGAAACGAAGGATTTCAACTGGTCGGCAACCGCCAATATCTCCGCGAACAAAAGCAAAATCATCGCCCTGACGCCCGAAGTGACCGAATACAACCTGTTGCGAAGAAATGACGGTCAGCAGGGCGGCAGCGTTCAGTTGGAGACGATCCAGATTGTGGCGAAAACCAACGGCGGCTACGGCGACATTTACGGCAAGAAGTATTTGCGCAATGAAGCCGGGCAAATCATCGTCGACGGGTCGGGACTGCCCCTGTTTACCGAAGAAAACGAACTGATCGGGAATCAGAATCCCGACTTTCTCGCCGGGCTTTCCCAGTCGCTCAACTACAAGGGATTCAATTTGAACTTTATGATCGACGGGCGCTTCGGCGGCTACCTCTATTCCGGAACCTCCTCCCTGCTGCACCAGTTCGGCGTGGCAGCCAAGACCGTTGTCAACGGGAAACGGGAAGACTTCGTGATTCCGAACACCGTCCACCAGGACGGGTCGGCGAACACCACCGCCGTCAGCCACGAAAACTACTGGACCCGCATCATCGAAGGCGGCGGCGCCAACCTGGGCTTGCCGGAAGTCTTCACCTACGACGCGACCAACATCCGGCTGCGTTACCTTTCGTTGGGTTACGAGTTCGATAAAAAGGTATTGAAGAAAACGCCCATCACCCGGTTGGGACTTTCCGTTACCTGCAACAACGTGTGGATGATTTATTCCAAAACGCCGAAAATCGACCCGGAATCGGTGCTGGGAACCGATACCAATGCCATCGGGCTGGAGCTGGCGTCCATTCCCACCAACCGCACCTTTACCTTTAATGTCAATATAGCTTTTTAATCACCTTAAAAAATCAGAACAGAATGAAATCATATAAAACAATAGCGGCAGGCGTATCTCTGTTTGCCGTATTAATGACGACTGCTTGCAGCGATTTCGAAGACCTGAACCGGAATCCGCGGGACGCGAGCATCACGGATGTGAAAGTGGAATATTTCCTGAACAAATCCATTATGGGTGCGCAACAAGACCCGCACATCGCCGAACGGATGTTTATTTTAACGTGGAAATATGCCGCCCGTTTTGAAAGGGGAAGCGGTTTTGCGCTCGGCTCGGACAACAACGGCTGGATGACCGACTATTGCAGCGTCAACTACGCCGGCGGCTGGTTGAACAATGTCAACACGGCGGTTGCCATCGGAGAAGAACAGTTGGCAACCGGAACCGCCTTGCCGCATACCCGCAATGCCTTGCAGATCGCCCGGATCTGGCGTGCCGAGATGTATGCGCAACTGGCTTGCGGCTTCGGTCCCGCGCCCATCAACGGGGAATATAAGAGCGAAAAAGAGGTGTTCTATTTCGTTTTAAGTGAATTGAAAGACGCGGCGACGCAACTGGACCCGGCGGTCGACATGTCTGCCCTTGCCGACCTGGATGCGTTTTACGGCGGCAACGTCCGGCAATGGATCAAATACGCTCATTCGTTGCGGATGCGTTATGCGATGCTGCTTTCGGAAGTAGACCCTGCCAAGGCGAAGGAAGAGTTTGAAGACGCTGCCAAAGGCGATAAGATTCTGTTGCCGGAAGACATAGCGCGGGTGGCGGAAAAAGACGGCTGGGACGAACTGACGGGCGTAATGACCCGTTCGTGGAATGCGCAGACTATCTCCGTTACCTTCAACAACCTCGTGGTAGGCCTGGGCGGACAGGCGTTCGACGTTCCTGCCGATTCCGTGCAGATGAAAGCCGCCCTGAAAGATCCGCAGACCTACCTGGGCGTGTACTTGGACAAACATTTGCCGCTGACGACCAACGATCCCTGCGCCGGTTATTTCTTCGACGCCCTTCCCAGCAAGATTGACCCGCGGGCAACGAAACTGTTCAACGTTCCGGGCTACCGGGACCCGGCGGTTTACTACGACCCGGACATCGCCAAACCGGATGAGCTGGCAAGCACGGCAAAGCTCTACCCGGTGCCGGATGCAGTGACAGATACCATTGAAATAAAGACGCGGTTTGCGTGGAGCGCTTGGGTAGCAGGCACCTGGGACCGGAAAGCCGGCTATTCGACCGACTTGATCGGGACGAACGCCAACTACCCGCGCCTGTCGAAGGCGTACCGGTACAGCACCAACAAGCGGGTCTGGTTTGCCCCCTGGGAAACCAACTTCCTGCTGGCGGAAGCTGCCCTGTACGGATGGGCGGTCGGCGGAGATGCCAAGTCGTTCTACGAGGCAGGTATCCGTGCCAGCTTCGAGTACCTGGGCGTTGCCGGCAAGGTGGATGCCTACCTCACTTCCCGCGATTACAACCGGGTGGGGACTTCCGTCGATTTCGATCATACCACCGAAGCGACGCCTTTCTCCATTCAGTATATAGACGGATACACCGGCGAAAGCAAAACGGCGACCTATCATTATCCGGTCAACTCCATCTACAAGGGAGGCACTGCCAACAACGATCACCTGGCGAAGATTATTACACAGAAATACCTCGCCTTTGTTCCCTGGCAACCCTTGGATGCGTGGAACGACCAGCGTCGCCTGGGTCTTCCTTTTATGGAAAACCAGGCGGTGGAAACGGATTACTCCCAGGCGCAGGTGCCCCTGACAAAGGGAACGGCAAAAGAGTGCCGGCTGGAGTTTTACCCGAAACGCTACCGCTACCCGACCGGGCTGGGCTCCGTCAATCCCGCCGGTTATGCCCAAGCCATCCAACTGCTGGGCGGGCCGGACAAGACAACCACGCCGCTGTGGTGGAGTAAGCGATAAGCTTCTCCGCAGAACAGCGGCATACACCTTTTGCACGGTGCGGGAGAAGCGATAACATCTTCCCGCACCGTGTGCATAAAGAAAATAATCGTACTTTTGCAGGAAAACAAAAAAAACAATAAAGTCATGCTGAATCTGAAATCCTTTCTTTTTATCCTCCTCCTTTTTCTTTCCGCCGGAAGCGGAATGTCCCAAAAGAACAGTTACAATATTATTCCCCAGCCCCTGCACCTGAAGCCGGCTGCCGGACAGTTTACCTTCGACCGCGACACGCGCCTGCTGCCGGACGAAAACGCGGGCGAACCGGCGGCGGAAGCATTCTTCGTCCTTGCCGAACGCCTGAAAGCCGCCGGCGGGATAGACCTGAAGGGAACGGCTACCGGCAAGTCGAACGTCATCGTTTGCAAGCTGAACCGGCAGTTGCCCCAGGGGGAAAGTTATAAACTGTCCATCCATCCGAACCGGATTGTAGTCGAAGCCCGCGAACCGGCGGGGTTTTTCTACGCCGCCCAGACCCTCCGGCAGTTGTTGCCGCCCGAAATCGAAAGCCCGACTTTGCAAAGCAACGTCAAATGGACGGTTCCCTGTTGCCGGATCGACGACACGCCGCGCCATGCCTACCGCGGGATGCACCTGGATGTCTGCCGGCATTTTTCGCCCAAAGAAGAAGTCATGCACTACATCGACCAGTTGGCATTGCTGAAAATCAACACGCTGCACTGGCACCTGACCGACGACCAGGGCTGGCGGATCGAAATCAAAAAGTACCCGCGGCTGACCGAAATCGGCGGGTTCCGCAACCGCACCGTGATCGGTCATTACGGCGACCAGCCCCGCCGCTGGGACGATACGCGCGTCGGCGGATTCTATACCCAGGAGGAGATCCGCGAGGTAGTCCGCTACGCCCAAAAGCGCTTTGTAAACATCCTGCCGGAGATCGAAATGCCGGGACATGCCGTCGCCGCCCTGACTGCCTATCCCCAATACTCCTGTTCGGGCGGACCGTTTGAGGTGGAAGGCTTGTGGGGCGTCTTCAACGACGTTTACTGCACGCGGGAGGAAACCTTCGGCTTTCTGGAAGGCATTCTGGAGGAAGTCGCCGGCCTGTTTCCCTACCCCTACATCCATATCGG
>JAIRSN010000044.1 GCA_031255425.1 Dysgonamonadaceae bacterium | reverse complement strand
AAAAACCGCACCGATGATACGGTGGATTTCAAGCGAATGGGTATCGACCATATTTTTGTCGATGAGAGCCACAAGTTTAAAAACCTGATGTTTACCACCCGGCACGACCGTGTCGCAGGGCTTGGCAATCCCGACGGAAGCCAAAGGGCGTTAAACATGCTTTTTGCCCTGCGCACCATTCAGGAACGCACCGGCAGGGATTTGGGCGCTACTTTTCTTTCGGGAACAACCATTTCCAACTCTTTGACGGAACTCTATCTTTTATTCAAGTACTTGCGCCCGCGGGAACTTGAACGTCAGAACATCAAGTCTTTTGATGCGTGGGCAGCCGTTTTTGCCAAAAAGACGACGGATTACGAATTTACCATCACCAACGAAATAAAGCAGAAAGAGCGTTTCCGTTACTTTATCAAAGTCCCCGAACTTGCCGGATTCTACAATGAAATTACCGATTTCCGCACGGCAAAAGATATAGGCATAGACCGTCCGCAAAAGAACGAAATTTTGCACAACATTCCTCAGACACCCGAACAGGATGCATTTACACAAAAACTGATAGCCTTTGCCAAAAGCGGCGATGCGGCACTGTTGGGGCGCAGGCCGCTAACAGATAAGGAAGACAAGGCAAGGATGCTGATAGCGACCAACTATGCACGGCTGATGTCGCTCGATATGCGGCTGATAGACCAGGAGAAATACGCCGACCACGTTGATAACAAAGCTGCACACTGCGCTGCCAGGATAGCGGAATACCATAAAAAATACGATAAAGAAAAAGGAACGCAGTTTGTTTTCAGCGATTTGGGAACCTACAAGCCGGGCGAATGGAATATCTATTCCGAGATAAAAAGAAAACTCGTTGAAGACCACAAAATACCCGCGCACGAAATCCGATTTATCCACGAGGCAGGCTCGGAAAACGCCCGCAAAGCCTTGATTAAGGGAATGAATAATGGAAGCATCCGCGTTATGTTCGGATCGACTGAAAAGTTGGGGACAGGCGTCAATGCACAGGAACGAGCCGTCGCCGTTCATCACCTTGACACGCCGTGGCGACCGTCCGATTTGGAGCAAAGGGAAGGCAGGGCAATCAGAAAAGGCAACAAAGTCGCCAAAGAATTTGCCGGCAATAAAGTAGATGTAATTATCTATGCCGTTGAGAAAAGCCTTGACGCTTACAAGTTCAATTTGTTGCACAACAAGCAGTTGTTTATTTCTCAACTCAAAAGCAACAATTTAAAAACACGTACCATCGACGAAGGCAGCCTGGACGAGGAAAACGGCATGAATTTTTCCGAATATGTCGCCATTCTCTCCGGCAACACCGATTTGTTGGAAAAGGTGCGGTTAGACAAAAAGGTTGCCACGCTTGAAAGCGAGCGGCACAGTTTTAACAAGGACAAAGCTACATCCGCATTAAAATTAGACGGCATTTTACGTTCAATTGACGGCAACAGCGAGTTAATATCCCGGATGAAAGGAGACTTGGAAACATTCAACAGCCGCCTGCAATACGATAAGGGCGACAACAAACTAAATCCTTTGAAATTAGACGGTTTTGAGAGTACGGATGTAAAAGCGCTTGCCGAAAAATTACAGAAAATCAATGACAACGCAACCACGCACGGTGAATATTATAAAATCGGCGAACTCTACGGCTTCAAACTGTCAGTGAAAACCGAAGAAACCCTGAAAGAGGGTTTGGCGCTGACACAAAACAGGTTTTATATTGAGGGCGACGGCAATATAAAATACACGTTCAACAACGGATATATTGCCAGAGAGCCGAAATTAGCCGTTGAGTATTTTATCCGTGCTTTGGAAAAAATACCCGCCCTGATAGAAAATTACGAAAAAAAGAACGTCGAACTGTCAAGAGGGATACCTGTATTGCAGGAAATAAAAAACACCATCTGGGATAAGGAAGACGAACTGTGTACCTTGAAAGCGGGCGTGTCCGCACTGGAACGCAAAATAGAACTGTCATTAAAGCCGATGGACGAGGGCGAGGATAAACCCGCCCAAAAGCAGGATGCCGGGCCATATCCGATACCGGAACGCCTGAAAGATTACAAAGAAGCAATGAGTGACAGGCTTGTGACAGCCAGTGTCCCGAAATATGAATCAGAGAAACAATCGAAAGGATTTAAGATATGACAATGGAAAAATTGAAATACAGTAGAAGTCAGACTTTAGAACAAAAATAGGCCACACCGTAGGAACAGTTGAGTTTTTCTTCTCACAGACAGGCGGAAAACGAACAAATGAAAATTGTATTTTACATGCAGAAGTAGTCTTTTTTTGGACATAAACGCAGATGAAATGTAAATCATAATAGAAATTAAACCCTGCCAATCTCGCGACCGGCAGGGTTTCCGCAATAAACAGTACTCAAACTTTATGAAGAAAAACTATTCATGTTCCCTGATTTTGATTTCCAGCCGCCGGTTTTCGCTTCGATTTTTTTCACTTGTATTCGGTAACAGCGGCTCCGATTCGCCTTTGCTGAATGTGACTGTTCGGAGAGGCGCAATGCCTTTTTCCACCAGATAATCTTTGGCGAGGTCGGCGCGTTCCTGACCAATACGCAGATTAACGTCGTCCGTTCCCAAATCGCAGGTATATCCGGTAATTTCAAGTGAAAAAGTCGGATTTTCAACCAACGCTTTGAAATAATCATCGAGTACGGCTTTTTGTTCATCGGTCAGCGTAACCATTCCCAAAGCGTAATTGCCCAAGCTTCCATTCAACTTGCGAATGGATTGACTATATTTTTCTCGCCGTTCTTTTGCTGTTTCGAGATAAGCCCTGCGTTCCTGTTCGGCGCGGGCAGCAGTAGAATCAGGCGCTTCAATCCGGATTGTATCAGCGAAAATAACAGCAACCGGATTGACAGGCGTCGTATCAGTCTTTGAACTGCCTGCTTGTAAGGCGGCTGTATCAAACTCATAGAAATCATCATCGCTTTCCCGTTTTCCGATTGATTGCATGTTTTTATACGCTCTTTTAGCTTGCAGCCAATCGCGGCAACCCACCGAAAATGCCAATTTTACTTTAAACCCGAAAGACACAGGTGCAAAATGGCCGGACAAAATGCAGGCAGTATTCATTTTCGGTTGATTTGGTACAATGCTGTTGTATTCTACCAAAGCTTTTCCTGCGTAACCGCTTTTCCGCATATCCGTAAAACCGTAATCTGCAAAAACGCCTGTATAAAGGGCCGTGCCGATACCTGTATTCCACTTTAGACCTGTTTCAAATGTGCCCGACAGCGAAACGCTCAAGTCCAATTTGCCGCTGTTTTCGGGCAGGTTGAAGATACCGTATCCCAAGTCGTTTTGCCAAATTTCCGTTTGATTGTAATCGGGGTAATAGCCCGAAGCAGTTAAAACAGCATTGCTGCCGCTGTATTTTGTGGAAATCGGCAAACCGATTTTCAGGCCTGCCAAAGCATAGAATCTGTGATTACCGCCGGTTTGATATTGTATCGACAGCGGAATGTTCAACAGTCCCAATTTTTGTGTCTCGCTGTAACGGTCAATTTGTGTTTTATAGTCAATCGGATTGCCCAAAATATCAACAATCGCGTATGTCTCGGAAAAATCGGTTATGCCGACTTTGTGCCGATAAAAAGCATATTCCAAACCCGAAGACAAACTCCAATTTTTACTCCAAAAGTAAGTATATCCCACACCAAACGCGCTGCCAAATCCATTGTTGTTTCTTCCAAAAGGCAGTTGTCTGCCTAAGGAATAAAATCCACCTGTACCCCAGACAGCGATTTCGTGCGGACAGTAACCTGTTTCCATATAATTCGCCAATGCCGCCGTATCATGCTCATCATAAACCGATAATTCCGTTCCCTGCCTGTTTTCAGGTGTTTGTGCACAGGCGATATGGGGAAACATCATACTCAACATTAAAGCAAATGTCTTACTTAATACTAAATGCTTCCTGTTTCTTCCTTTTTTCATTCCACCATTATTTTAAGCGTTTTTACATAATCTTTTGCCCCGAATTTCAACAGGTAAATTCCTGCTTTTGCAGGCAAATCCAACGAGGCAAGCGATTGCCCATTGATATTTATTTTCCCAATATACTGTCCCGATACATCGTATATTTCAACGGTTGCATTGTCCAACAGTGAAACATCATTCGTTCCTACCTGGATACTCGCTTTGGTGTTTAGGGGTACAGGGTTGGGATAAACGAAAACATTGACTGGCATTGACACCGGAGTATAACGGTAAGGGCAGGAAAAATAAATGTTCCCTTTATCGCCCGTAACTTTTACGGTATAGTCTGCGTTTTCATCAAGTTCCGCACCACCGGTGTAGTAACTGCCGCCGTTATTCGCGTGCGTACCTTCTTTCAATAATTCACCGTCTTTGTACCATGCGTAATGGACAAAACAATAACCGCCATTGGTCGCGCTGTTATTGTTTACAAGCAGCGTGTGACCGGCAAGTTGTACAATCAGCGGCAAAACAGGTGTACCGTACAGATACCAAAACATGTTGCCGGTCTCGTTTCCGTGTCCTAAAAACGTGGCGTAACGGTTACATTCCGCCTGTTTTTCCCTGACAAAGAATGTGTTCGCGTTGCTTTGTCCTTTTTGTGCTTTTATAAGTTCAACCGGCGAACCGTCCCAATCATCAAAGACATCAGGGAGTATTTCGGTTGTGCCCGCCGCCATGCCGGAAACATGCATAAAGTTAGCCCTGTCCGTACTCGCCGAAAGGAAAATCGCAGAGCCGCTTTCGCCTGAATAATTGCCTGTCAGCTCCATTGTATCTGCCCGTAAATATAACTCGCCCGATTCCGTCAGATTAATATTGCAGTGGATTTTTGTCGTATTTCCGCCAATGCTTATTTTGCCTCGCCAATCGACAGGCGTTTGAGAATGTAACGATAGCAAACAGATTGGGAGCAAAACGAAAGACAGCAACAATTTCCTTTTTGATAAACTCTTTTGTGTGCTCATACCTTGTTGCTTTTAAGTTATTTTACACCGAATATTAAATACTTGACACTAAAAGAGACATAGCTTGCCGTTTTCATGAAAATAATGTGACGCGAAAATGTTCCATTGCCGGAAGTGCTTGCAAAAGCCGGAAACATCGCATTGGCAGTTGAATAGGGTATGAATATGTAGTAGGAATATCCTGCTGGGACATTTGCTTTAATAAATATCGGAAGTATTTGTCCCTCCGAATATGAACCTGCAGCAACAGGAGCGTACGTTTCATCGTTTGTACCGAGAAAAACCACGACAGCGTCAAGATTGAGCGGTTTAGGCTGCCACGAACTGCCCGAATAAGTCAGCACATTTCCATTTGTCGCGCCCATACTGTTTAAGTCTTCGGCCTTAATTGCCCCGTTTGCAATATGCGTACTGTTAATTGCGCCAGCGCCGATACTTACCACAGGAGTCGTTGTGGAATTGGTAACCGTAATCGCACCTGTGCCGGTCACCTGTGTTACTCCGCTCGAAGCCGGCATTTTGGGTCGCCAACCGCCTGTTTCCCAAGTCATCACCGCACCCAGTGAAGCCCCGCTGTTTCCAACGGTGGCATTGACAGCAGATAATTTGTTAAGTGTAATGCCTGCCGAACTGTAAATATCGGCATTGGTAATCGTCCCATCCGCAATTTTGGCGGAAGTTACGGCATTGTCGGCAATGTGTGTATTCGTAACTCCACCGGAAGCAATGCCAAGCGTATAGGGTGAAGCGGCGTTTCCTGCACCTGAACGTGTTAAGCCGCCATTAGTTGTAGCGTTGGTTACTTCATTGCCGATAATGCCGTCCGTTTCTGCGGTTAATCCTGCATCGGCGGCGGAAGTCCATACCGTCCCGTTCCATTTCAACACATTCCCGCTGACTGTACCTTCCGGAAGGCTGACTGTTGGTGTTGTCGTCCCATTGGTAACGGTAATTCCGTTAGCGCCACTTACTGATGTTACGCCCTGCCCGTCTCCGACAGGAGTAGCCCATGAGCCATCGCCACGCAAATAGGTTGTCGAAGATGCCGTACCAGTAGCATTTATTTTGGCTGCTGTTACGCTTTTATCGGCTAATTTCGTTCCTGAAATACCGGCTGTTGCACTTACATCGGCATTGGTAATTGTGCCATCAGCTATTTTGGCGGAAGTTACGGCATTGTCGGCTAACTTGACGGTCGAAACCGCTCCGCTGGCAATCATCGTTCCATTTATCTGTCCTGCACCAACACTGAATGTCGTGCCGGACAATGTCAATCCGTTTCCGGCTGAATAAATTGTGTTAGAATCCGAGTTATTATCTTCGCCTGCAACCCATGTTGTACCGTTTGATTTCAATACCTTGCCGTTATTGCTTGCGGCATCGGGCAAGGCTATCTTATTCAAAGCAATAGCGGCAGACGAACTGATATCGGCATTAATGACTGTATTGTCGGCAATCTTTGCCGAAGTAACAGCATTGTCCGCAATATACGAACTCATGATACCGCCATCGGCAATACCCAGTGTATAGGGCGAAGTTGCCGTTCCTGCACCTGAACGGGCTAACCCCCCATTGATTGTCGCATTGGTTATTTCGTTACCGACAACACTGTCTTTTTCTGCAACAAACAATTTTGTGTCGCAGTCTAATTGCCGCAACCATTTAGTACCGTCATTTACGTACATACCAGGGGTTACGTCGCCTTCCGCTACTGTGTTGTAAACGGTCATTCCCTTAACATGGGTCAAAAGCGGATACGGATTGGCAGTATTTTTAAGCCTTACTCTTGGCAGAGCGAAACCCAGTGTAGCGTTTCCAGACTGCGTTTCGTTGTCGGGATTTAAATCCAAAACAGCGGATTTGTCCGGAGCTTCGCTGCCACCAATCCGCATTTGTGCGTTAACACCGGCTATTCCTGCTACGGCGAGAAATAGCGATAGAAAAATTCTTTTTGTCATTTTTTTAAGATTAAAATTTGTACTGATTTGATTATTAAATTGATTTGCAATTTTTTGTAAAGTATTCTTTGATAAATGTTTCGACCTCTGATTCCAAATAATAAGTCTTTTGGTCAATTCGGTGGAAAGGCAGCCATCTCATACTGCGGTATCGTTGAAGGGTACGTTTGCTTACGTTTAACATCATACACAAGTCCTGATTGTCAAGCAGCAGTTCGCCGCCCACTTTCGGGCGTTCCTTTTCGGGAGGTTTTGCTATCTTTCTTTCCAATGTGTCAAAGCGTTCCATGACTTTTTGAAACCATTTATCTAAATATTCCTTATCTACAAACATAATATGCTTATTTTTAGATATTTCCAATAACGAAACAACTCGAACCTGCCGGGTCGCACAGGATAATTTCCTTTTCACGCATGAACTTGATATAGCTCTTTGCCGTGCGCTCTTTCACATCTAAAACGCGCTGTATCTGTTCACACAAACCCGTATAAGTGAAGAAACGCTGTTTGGCAAAAACCGCTTTTGCAACGCCTGCGAGTTCAACTTCTTTACGCTTCTCCTTTTCTTCTTTCGGTTTTTCACCGGTGTAGGTGTGCATCCCCAATTCCCTGTTCCATGAGAATTGCACCAAAGGCACATCAAGCGGACTGCCATCCCGAACTTTTAACGCCTTAACGACAGATATTTGCGGGAGTTCGTCTTTTTCGATGGAAAGGATGGCAGCCGCTTTGCGTTGCAGTTCCGATCCGAGATGCCCGCGAAGTTTCATGCCGTTGGGAATGAAGTGTAAAACGCAAACAATGCAGGTTTTGTAAATGCCTGCCAGACGGTAGAGTTCATCAATCATGCCGATACTTTCCGCTTCGTCATTGGCACAGCGCACCAAGTCTGCAATGCCGTCAATAACCACCATCTGAATACCGCCAAACTGGTAATAGAATTTGTCCATACTTTGCACAATTGCCTGCATGCGCTCTTTGCGTGACATTGAAGTCAGACAATAGGCTTTGAAATAATCGGGCATTTTATCGCTCTTACTCCGTTTCAATATGGAAGCAATATTTTTGTAAAGCTGTATTTCCGACTGTTCGGTATCGTAAAGCAACACAGCCCTGTTTGCCGAGTTAGGCAAAATGGTTGTCCCTAAAGTGTCAATGGAAAAATCGGCGTTACGGACAGTTCCGGCAATCAACGCGCCCACATAATTACTTTTTCCCGTTCCTTCGCCGCCCGTAATGCCGAGCAAGTTTCCCTGTGTGCCAAGCGGCACATCGTTTATTGAAATCAACATTTCCGATCGCACCGGCGGATTGTTGAAATCAATCTCGCAGGGTTTTAAGATGGCCATTGTTTCGCTGTATAAGTCGTTCAGAAATTCTATGAATAATTGCGTAAAATCGTGTTTCGTTTTTCCAATCCTGAAAAAATCGGAAATATCTTTTTCCTGTTTTGTGCCCGCAAGCGGCAGGACGAGCCGTTTCACGCCCAAATCCGACAGTTGCTTCGTGTGTTTGGCAGACGATTCCAAGCCTGTTTTGTCCATATCGTAAAGCAGGATGATATGCTTGAAACAGTACGAAAGTTTTTTGACAATAGTTGGAGGGATATTGCTCGTTTCCGAGTTGAAGCAAATAGCATGAAAGCCATGCGAAACCAGCGATAAAACGTCTTTCTCGCCGCCTGTAATAAAAAGTGTGTCGCCTTTGGCCGGCAACATTTCCAATCCGAAACAGTAATTATCGGGCATTGTTCCGCTATACAAAAAGCGGATTTCCGAAAGAGGACGGTAAATTTTAATGCACTTTTTGCTCTGATAACCAAACATTGGTTCATTATCTGTTGAACGAAGCGTAAAGGGCTTTCCTTCGCTGTTTTCGCTCTGAAATTCCCGCAGGGAAAAAACTTTGTACGCTTTCAATGTTTCGGGCAAAATGCCGTACTGTCGCCAAAATTCCGTTTCTTTTGCAGAAAAGGATTGTTGGACGGTTGAATAGGGCTTTGCCTTTTTCGGGGTGGGGACAGGGGGAGTTTCAGGTTGTTTTTGGGGTTTGTCGGCAGGCGGTGTAGCTAAAGCAACAAATATTTCGTCATTTTCGTCAATGCCAAGCGACAAATCGCTGTTAATGGTTTTCAGGATTTCTACGAAGTCTTTGGGACTGTTGCAGTCCAAACCCTTGATTTTACCCACAATATCGAAATAGTCGCCGGAATAGGTGTCATTGCCAAAATCTTTCATTCTGTAACTTTGGCTCCGGCGGTCATAATAGATATTGCACGACGCTCTGCTGTCCCCGTAAAGCGGATTCAGGAAGTTGCGACCAACACGCCACTGCCCGGAAATGTAGTGTCTGAACACTTCTAATCCGTTATTGGTCCGTTTTAACAGCGTGTCTTTGCTCAACATACAACTGATGGTTTTTGATTAAGTCCTGCAAATGCTCCTCCGGTCGGCGAATGATATGTTCATTCATCAGACGTTGTATTTCACTGATTTTGTAGAAATTTTTCCCTCGAATTTGCGAGTAAGTGATTTCACCCGCAGCCCGCAAGCGTTGAAGCGTCTTGCTGCTGATTTTCAAAAATGTGCAAACCTCATAGCTGTCCACCCAGCCGTCTTCGGGCGGTCGTTCTTCCGATTTGCTTTGCAATGCGGTTACGAACTTGGCAATCATATTAATTTTTGCCTCTAAATCCTTGAATGCCTGTGATTCAATAGTGATGACTTCCATATTTCTCTTATTTGAATAAAAATTACGTTGCAAAGGTCGAAAGTCGGGGGAAGGCTATTTCTAAACTTTAGAATGAAAAGTGCGATTTTGAGTAACAGCGAAATCGTATTTATCTGAAAAACAATGATTCTAAATTATTAAAATACTGCATGGATGGTCAAAAAGCAGCAAAAATTCTAAAGATTGCATATTGAATTGTATTAGAGGAAGTTAAATAAAAAAGGGAGAAAAACGTGATTTTTTGAAGTAAAAATGATATAAAAAAATTCGTGAGGGCGAAAAATATCTCATTTTTTTTTGCAGACAGCAGAAAAGGGGAAAAATTGTAAGACACGGCATACTGCAAGGTGCAAGCTCATATATATAAATATATGGCTTGCACCTTGCAGTACCGATAAAAAATTAAGAATCAAATATCTGAAAGAAAAATTGGTAATGTCAAAAGGAAGTTGTACTTTTGTTACGTAGTTTTATGCAGACAAGGGCAGGACTCCAGCAGTCAAACAAAATTTCTAAAAGCGCTCCAAGTCGTACCCCATAAGGCTAAGGCGAAAGTCAATTTATTGCTCTTCAATTAGATATAACCCCTTGTTAGTTCCTGTGTGTGTGTGTGTGTGTGTGTGTGTGTGTTTAAGAAAATATCCGGACGCTGCAAGTGTTGCAGTGTTAATTATCTTAAAATCTTCGTAATAAGCGGGTATTCTCATTGTTTACTTCGTCTGTTATATAAATGTGGCATCAAAGATACATGTTTTTTTAATAAGTGCAAGTGTTAGCGGTGGTTTTTTCGACGATTGCTGCTTTTTTTGCCTTGCGGCAACGAAGGGGACGGCAAAGGCGGAAGAATTTAACCCCGTGTGCGCAATTATTTTTGCTGTTTTTTACCAATGAGTAATATTATTTTAATATATTTGTCCCTTGATTAATAAAACAACATGGAAATAGTTATTATTGCACTTCTTATCCTTATCAACGGCATTTTCTCGATGTCGGAAATCGCGATTATCTCGGCACGTAAAACCAGCTTGAAACACGAGGCGGGTCAGGGAAACAAGGCGGCGCAGGCGGCGCTCAAACTCGCTACCCAACCCGGGCATTTCCTTTCGACCATACAGGTGGGTATCACCCTGATCGGTATCCTGACGGGGTTGTATTCGGGCGATGTACTGGCGGTGAAGCTCAGCCCGCTGCTGGAGGGCTGGGGCATGTTGCCCCCGTATGCCTACTCCCTTTCCCAGGTGTTTATCGTGATACTGGTCACCTACCTCTCCATTACCTTCGGCGAACTGGTGCCGAAACGGATCGGGCTCAGCTCGGCGGAGAAAATCGCGAAGGTGATTGCCGGACCGATGAACCTGCTGTCGGCGGTTGCCAGCCCGTTTGTGTGGATCCTGTCCAAGAGTACTTCTTTTATCTTCAACCTGTTGGGCATCAAAGAGGAGGAAAGCAAGGTGACCGAAGAAGAAATCAAGTCGATGATCCGGGAGGGCACGGAAGACGGCGAGGTGCAACAGGTGGAACAAGATATTATGGAACGGGTCTTCTCGCTGGGCGACCGCGACCTGGAATCCATCATGACTCCGCGCCCCGACATCGAATGGATAGGCATCGACATGAGCAAGGAGGAGATCAAAGAGCTGGTTTCCAGCAATCCGTACAGCAAATACCCGGTCGGGAAGGACGACCTGGACCATATCGAGGGGACGGTTTACATGAAAGACCTTTTTGCGTACATCGATTCGCCCGACTTCGACATCCGCCACATCATGCGCCCGGCGCAATACTTCTACGAAAATATGGAGGTGTATTCGGCATTGGAACAAATGAAAAATACACACAACCACACGGCTTTGATTATTGATGAGTTCGGCGCCCTGCAAGGAATGGTTACGCTGAAGGACATCATGGAAGCCATCGTCGGCGAAATACCCGAACCGCACGAAGAACCGGAAATCACGAAACGGCAGGACGGCAGTTACTTCGTCGACGGGCAATGTTCTTTCTACAACTTTCTCAGTTACTTCAAGCTGGGCGACCTGTATCCCGAAAACGAATACAATACCCTGGGCGGTCTTATATTGGAGGAATTGGGGCATATCCCGCACCAGGGGGAAATGCTCGAATGGAAAAACTTCCGGATAGAGATTGCCGATATGGACGGCGCCCGGATCGACAAGGTCATCGTGAGTACCCTCGCCGGTTGAGCGCTGCCCCGGCGCTTAGATGATTTCGATTTCTGTCTTTTTGATCCAACCCACGTTTCCGCCGGCGGTTTCTATTTCTTTCCAGTCGCCCAGCGTGTTGGTGATTTCTACTTTCGTTCCTTCGTGAAGAATAAACAGGTCCGTGCCGCTCCGGTCGGGCGCGCTCTTAATGGTAATGGTGGGCGCGAAGATGATGGCGGTATTGCGGTGCGTCAGTTTCTTTTTCTGCCCGCAGGCAAAACCGTTGGCGGCAAGGCAGAGCAGGAGCAAGCCGGCGCCGGCATAGAATCCCGCCTTTTTCAGCCCGGTCTTCCGGGAGAAGAAAAACAGGAACAGGCAGGCGATAAACAACACAAAACAGCCGATCGCTACCGCACTCCACTGGTTGGTGTTCCGCCGGTTTTGCAGGCTTTCGTACCATTCCGAGAGGAAGAAGGTGCCGACCGGTTCGATTTTGTCCACGGTTTTCAGCTTGGCAATCTCCAGGTTGAAGCGGATGTCTTTGTTGCCGGGGTCGAACAGCAACGCCCGTTCGTAGTTCAATACGGCGGGGGCGATCCGGTTCAGCCGGTAGAACGCATTTCCCAGGTTGTAATAGACGGCGGCGGATGCTCCGTATTCTTCCAGGGCGGATTGGTACAGCTCGGCTGCCTGCTGGAAGTCGCCCGCGGAATAGGCTTCGTTTGCCTGCTCGACCGGATGCTGTGCCGATGCCGTGGCGAAAGAAAAGAGAAGAACGAAAACCGTGTTCCGCACGCGGTTTCTTCCCTTGGTCTGTTTTCCTTTTAGCTCGTTCATATTCTTCATTCTTTTAGGTGACGTTTAGATTTTCTCCATTTGATTGATGGCGTTGACGGTCGAATGATACAAATCGTCCATCGCGCCTTCCGGTTGCGAAGGAGCGAAACGGGCGAACTCTGCGGTATTCAGGATGGTTATAAATTGGCGGATCAGTTCTTCCGCCACGCCGTAGGCGATCAGCTCGGCTTCTACATTGTCCTTCGTTAAACCGGACACCGGAATCGTTAACTTGTCGCTCAGGTAGCCCCATACCGCTTTCAGGGTTTCGTCGTAAAACGCTTCGCGTTTGTTTTCCTTCAGGTAGCGGTTCGCCTGTTTCAGCCGCTTCGAGGCGACTTTGTTTGCTTTCCGCGTCCGCACCAGCGCGAGGTTCGCATTTTCCTTCACCTGCTTCCTGTATATAAGGAAGAAGACGGCAAACAGCAGCGCCGGCACCAGGTACGACAGCCCGTAGCGCCAGGTGCCGAAGAAGAACCCGTCGTTCCGGAACCGGAACCCGCCGGTTTTGATGTGGCGGATGTCCTGTCCCACAAAGCGGACATCCTCTTTGTTTGTGGCATTGACAATCGTTGCCGCCGGCGCAGTCCCGCCCGCTCCGGGTTCCACCTGCAAGTGCCAGGGTTCGGTGGAATGTGTTTTGTAAGCCTTTGTCTTCAGGTCGAAGTACGAAAACCGGACGCTGGGGATGGTAAAGTCGCCCGCGTACCGGGGGACGGCGTAGTACTCGATGGTTTTCGTCCCGCTGACGCCGGAAGCGGATGCCTTCGCGTTGACGTCGACCTTCGGGTCGTAGATCTCAAAGTCGTTCGGGAACACGAGTTCCGGGTTTTTCAGCATCTTGATGTTTCCGGTTCCGGAGATGCTGATCTTAATCGTCACCGGCTCGTTTGCTTTCATCCGGGTGGCGCTGATGGACGACGCCAGCCGGTAGTCGCCCACCGCCCCGGAAAAGGAAGCCGGCTTGCCGGCGGGCAAGGGTTTCACGTCGATGGTTGCCGGGGAAGAAATCAATGTTTTCTTGACATTGGTATAGGCATCGAAGAAATCGTCGAAGAAGCTGCGCTGCCGTTGCGCTTGCGCCCGCATCCGGATATTGGTATCGAACTTGCCGGAAGGGATGGTTATTTTGCCGGAACGCTGCGGATACAGTATCACCTGCTTAAGCACCACGGTCCGGTAATTGCGCCCCCGGTAGTTCTCCAGATTCAGTTGTTTGTCTTCGGGCAGGTCGATTTCCTGTGCGATGAACCCTTCGAATTCGGGGAACTTCACGTTCTCAAAGCCGAGGACATCCACCAGGCTGTACAGCTTGAACGTAACCAGAAATCCTTCGTTCTCGTAAACAGACGACTTGGAGACATGCATCCGGATGAAAACTTCTTCGTTGGAAAGCGCCTGCGCACTGCCCGACGGGCTGTTTTGCTGCTGTTCGGCTTGCCGGTTGGCGGAAGCGGCTTCGGCGGCCTGGTCCTGCGGCAGGACTTTCACCTTCAACTCGTTGGATTTGTATTCGCTGTTACCCACTTTGATGGTGGCTTGCGGAATCGTAAACTCGCCTTCCTTTTCGGCAAGCAGGACAAAGGTATAGGTGAAATAAGCCTGCGTCGAAACATTCCCGTTGACAATGCTTGTCGAAGAACTTTGCCCGGACAGCGTAGGTCCGTACAGCACTTTCAGGTCGCCGGTTTCGGGGAGGCGGATGTCTTTCCCTTTTTCGCCCGCCGTGGTCAGGGTGTAGTTCACCCGGAACTGTTCGCCGGAAACGACCGCTCCCGGAGCGGTGCCCTTGAAGGTGATTTGCGAAAATACACTCACGGTCCCTGCAAGGAACAGTATGGACAGAAATATTGCCTTTTTCATACGTAAATAATTGGGGAGTGACTTGTTCATGTTCGTTACCAGTTTTTGTTTTGCCGTTGGCGTTGTTTTCGTTGCTTCACCTGTTCCATTTTCACTTTCTCCTGCGTGTTTTTTTCCTCCTGCATCATGGCGTCCAGTATCTGGTCGGCATTTTGCTTGCTCATTTCGTGGGGGTTTTGCTGTTCCTGTTGCTCCTGCTGCTGCGGTTGTTCCTCTTGCTTTTGCTCTTGTTGTTGCTCCTGCTGCTGCTCTTGTTGCTGATCCTGCTGTTGATCTTGTTGTTGGTCTTGTTGTTGGTCGTCCCGGAGCTTTTGGGCAAGCGCCAGGTTGTACCGGGATTCGTCGTCCTCCGGATTGTTCCTCAGCGCATTCTTGTAGGCGTCGATGCTTTTCCCATAGTCTTTTGCTGCCATCAGGATATTTCCCATGTTGTGCCAGGTGGCAGCCAGTTTCCGCTTGTCGGTTTCGTTACCGGTCACCGTCCGGTATTGCTCAAAAGCATCCTGCAACTTTCCCTGTCTGTAGAGGGTGTTGCCTAAATTGTACGCGGCTTCTATGGAACGGGCATCGCCCTCCAATGCCTTCCGGTAATCCAGTTCGGCGTCGTTGAATTTCTCCTGTCTGTATTCTTTGTTGCCTTCCCGGATGTCTTTGCGCACTTGCTTCTGGGAAAAGGCAAGCGTGGAAAAACCGGTCGCAAAACACAGGATCATCCATCCGTATCTCAACGGGGCGGCAAACGGCAAGTGAACGTTCTTCTTCATCTTACGAAAACAATTTGATTTTACTTAAAACTCTGTTTCTCCTGTCTAAAATAAAAAACTCTACGACCAATAAGCCGAAGAGTATCCAGGCGGGGATGGGGTATTTTTCGTCGTAGGAAGAATAGACTTTGCTTTCAATCTCGGACTTTGTCTTTTTATCCAATTCCTTCTGGAGCGCTTTCAATGCGTTGTTCGTATGATCGACCCGCGCATAGAGCCCGTTTCCGGCGACGGCAATCTCCCGGCACATGGCTTCGTTCAGTTTGGTCAGGACCATGTTCCCGTCGTTGTCCTTAAAGTAGCCTTTGCCGGTCGGGATGGGGCTTCCCTGCACCGAGCCGATGCCCAGGACATTGACCGTAATCCCTTTCTTTGCCGACAGTTCGGCTACCTTGGCGGCATTGTCTTCGTGGTCTTCCCCGTCGGTGATAATGATAATGGTCTTCTCCGCCTTTTCGTTCGGGGAAAAAGATTTCTCCGCCAGGTTGATCGCCGAACCGATCGCGGTGCCTTGCGCCGGCACCATCGTGGGATTGATGGACGACAGGAACATCTTGGCGGAAACATAATCCGATGTAATCGGCAACTGGATATACGCATCGCCGGCGAAAACAATCAACCCGATTTTGTCGTTCGTCAGGTTGTCCACCAGCCGGGACAGTATCTGCTTTGCCTTGTCCAGGCGGCTGGGCGTTACGTCCGTCGAAAGCATCGAGTTGGAGACATCTAAGCAAACCATGACTTCGATGCCCTGCTTCTTCACGATTTCCAGCTTCGAGCCGAATTGCGGGCGCGCCAGGACGAGAATAAACAGGCCTGTACACAGAAACAGGATCCAGAACTTGAGGGATTGCTTTTTCAGGGCAACGTCCGGCATCAGCGCTTTGAGCAAATGCATGTTCCCGAATTTCTTTAACGCCCTTTTCTTGCCCTGCATATAGTAGATAAACAGCAGCAACAATACCGGCAACAGCAACAATAAATATAAATAACCTGCCTGTTCGAATCTAAACATAAACTTCAGTTTTTACGGTATGTTTCTTAATAGGATGTATCGCGTCAGTATCTCCAGCAGGAAGAAAATAAACCCGGCGAACGCAAACAGCAGGTATTCTTCCTGCTTCTTGCTGTACTCCTGAACGCTCATTTTTGTTTTCTCCAACTGGTCGATTTCCCGGTAGATTTCTTTCAGCACGGCGTTGTTGGTTGCCCGGAAATACAATCCGCCGGTGATCTGGGCGATGCGGGTCAACGTCGGCTCGTCGATGTCGACCGGGATATTCTGGTAACGTATCCCTGCGCTGGTCTGGTAGGGATAGGGCGCTTCGCCTTTCGTCCCGACGCCGACCGTGTACACGCGGACGTTGTATGTTTTCGCTATTTCAGCCGCCGTGACCGGTGCGATTTCGCCGCTGTTGTTGGTTCCATCCGTCAGCAGGATGATGACTTTGGACTTTGCCTGGCTGTCTTTCAGGCGGCTCACGGCGGTTGCCAGACCGTGACCGATGGCGGTTCCGTCTTCGATCATTCCGCATTTGACGTCTTTCAACAGGTTGAGCAGGTTGGCATGGTCGGTCGTCAGGGGACACTGCGTAAAACTTTCGCCGGAAAAGACAACCAGCCCGATGTTGTCCGTCGGGCGCCCGTTGATAAAGGAAGCGGCTACGTCTTTGGCGGCTTCCAGCCGGTTGGGTTTCAAGTCTTCCGCCAACATCGACGTCGATATATCCACGGTCAGGGCGATGTCGATGCCTTCGGTTGTTGTCTGGTTCCAACTGTTTGTGCTTTGCGGCCGCGCCAGTGCGATAATCAGGAAGATCAATGCCGCTATTCTTAAAACGAAGGGCAGATGCCGGGCGTATATTCGATACGTTTTCGGCGCTTTCAGGAATCCTTCCGACGAAGATAAACGGAGGCTGGCTTGCATCTGGCGGTGCTTCCAGAGATACCACCCAATCATCGGGAGGAGCAAAAGCAACAGTAAAAAACAAAGCGGATTCGCAAAAACCATACGTTTGGATATTAAGGGTTTATTGTTTCGTTCTTTTCACTTTCCCCGTCCGCTTCGTTTCGCCGGACCGGGATGGTACTGTCCACAAAGAGGTAGGCATTCCGGATGCTCAACTCGTTTTCCTCCGGCACGGGACGGTACTTGGCAAACTTGACCAGGTCGGCAAGCAGCAGCAGTTGCTTCAGATTGTCGTAGACAAAGTCCGCGTCGCTGATTCCCCGCATCTTTTGCAGCGTTTCGCCGGACGTCATTTCCGGGGCATACACCTGGAAGCGTTCCTCGATGTATTTCCGCAGTGTATCCGAAACGAGCGAATGGTATTCCTTCTCTTTCCCCTGTTGCCACAGTTTTTGCGTTTTTATCCCGTCCAATGCCTGCAACGCTCTTACGTGCGGCGGAAGTTTCGTTTTTTCTTCCTTTTGAAAGGAAAAGACCGGCTGTTGTTCTTTTTTCCTTAAAATAATATAGAGGACAAGCAGCAGCAACAGGCATCCCGCCAGGATATAATACAGGACATACACATAGTCGGCAAGCACGAGCGGCGGGCGCATTATATCTTTAATATCGTAATACTCGCCGGATTGCGTGTCGACCGGCAGGGTAGACACTTTCAGCGCCGGCTCGTTGGAGTAAAACGTGTCGGCGCCCGCGATCAGCCGGAAGGGCGGAAGCAGGTACGCCGCCGAATCGAAAGAGGTAATCAGGTAATCGTATTTGATCTGCACGCGATTGTTGCCGATGTCCGACGTATCCGGTTGGGAAATGTCCAGCACCTCGATGCCCTGCATCAGCGTATCCGTCACCCAGGGCAGTTGCAGCGGGCAGTCTTTGGCGGCGGCAATTTCCAGGTGAAGGCGGGTCTGTTCGCCGATCATTATTTGGGCGGAATCCAGCGAGGCGACGATCACCGGGGGCTGCGCCCAGGCCGGAACAATTGCCGGAATCAGGAGAAAGAGGCTACATGCGATTGTTCTTATGGTCATACCTTATGCTCTTTTATGAAACAGGTTCATCAATGCTTTCACGTAATCTTCGCCGGTGCGGATGCTGACCGAATCGACGTAACTCTTCTTGAAGGCGTTGAGCATATCCGCCTGGCGGCTTTCCCACCAGTGTTGATATGCCCGGCGCACGTTCGGCGAGGCGGTATCGATCCACTGTTCTTTCTGCGTTTCCGCATCCTTCAGTTTCATCAGTCCCACGTTGGGTATTCCGGCTTCCCTTTCGTCGTACACCTGAATGGCAACCATGTCGTGTTTGCGGTTGGCGATCGTAAGCGCATGCCGGTAGTCGCGGTTGTCGATAAAGTCTGAAATGACAAACGCCGTACACCGCTTTTTGAGGACATTGGTCAGGTATTGCAAGGCCTGCGTAATGTCGGTCTGCATGGCTGCCGGCTGAAAATCGATCAACTCGCGGATGACGTAGAGGATGTGCTTTTTCCCTTTCTGGGGGGGAATAAACTTTTCTATTTTTTCGGAAAAGAAAATCACGCCGATCTTATCGTTGTTTTGTATCGCCGAAAAAGCCAGCGTAGCCGCGATTTCCGTTATCATATCCTTTTTCGACATTCCCTGCGTCCCGAAATCCTGGCTTCCCGAGACGTCGATAAGCAACATCACCGTCAGTTCCCGTTCTTCTTCAAACACTTTCACGAAGGGTTTGGAATAACGGGCGGTGACATTCCAGTCGATGTCGCGGGTATCGTCGCCGAATTCATATTCCCGTACTTCGGAAAATGCCATTCCTCTTCCTTTAAATGCGGAATGGTATTGCCCGGCAAAGATATTCCGGGACAAGCCGCGGGTCTTAATCTCTATTTGTCGTACTTTCTTTAACAGTTCGCTGGTTTCCATTGCAAATGAAATAAGGAACAAAAGAAAGGAAAGAAAGGTTCATCTTCTTTCCTCCTTTTTGTTGATTTGTCAAGGCACTTCTATTTTGTTTAGTATTTCGCTGATGATTTCCTCCGGGGTGAGGTTGTTGGCTTCCGCTTCGTAACTCAAGCCGATGCGGTGGCGCAGGACGTCGAAGCACACCGCCCGAATATCTTCCGGGATAACGTAGCCTCTCCGCTTGATAAAGGCAAAGGCGCGTGCCGCCAACGCCAGGTTGATGGAGGCGCGCGGGGAGGCGCCGAAAGAAATCATTTCTTTCAGGCCGCCCAGCCCGTGTTCCTGCGGGAAACGGGTGGCGAAAATAATGTCGACAATGTACTTCTCGATTTTCTCGTCGAGGTAGACTTCGTTGACAATCTTCCGCGCTTCGAGGATTTCTTCTTTTTTCAGTACCGGGACAATGGTTCGCTGTTCGCCGGAAATGTTCTGCCGGATGATTTGTTTTTCTTCTTCTTTTTTGGGATAATTGATGACTACTTTCAACATGAAACGGTCGACCTGCGCTTCCGGAAGCGGATAGGTGCCTTCCTGTTCGATGGGGTTTTGCGTCGCCATCACCAGGAATGGTTCGGGGAGGCGGTAGGTTTGTTCGCCGATGGTCACCTGCCGTTCCTGCATGCCTTCCAGCAGGGCGCTCTGCACTTTGGCGGGGGCGCGGTTGATTTCGTCCGCCAGCACAAAGTTGGCGAAGACGGGTCCTTTTTTCACCTGGAACTCTTCGTTTTTCTGGCTGTAAATCATCGTGCCGACCACGTCGGCGGGAAGCAAGTCGGGGGTGAACTGGATCCGGTTGTACTTGGCGTCGATCAGGGATGCCAGGGTTTTAATCGCCAGGGTCTTTGCCAGTCCGGGGACGCCTTCCAACAGGATGTGCCCGTCCGACAACAGCCCGATCAACAGGGATTCTACCAGGTGTTTTTGCCCTACTATCACCTGATCCATTCCTTTGGTTATCAGGCTGACGAATCCGCTTTTGCTTTCAATCTTATCGTTCAATTCACGAATATCAACTGTTTGACTCATCTTTTTACTTGTTTTTTAATTCGTACTGTTCTTTTTTTGTTTCGGATGCAAAAATAAAAATGTTAAATCTTTAATAAAATAGGGTTCAAGTTAAAAATATTTAATAATTCGGCGGACACGCAGTGTCTTTTATATTTTTGGGAGGGCGCAGCCGCTTCATAAAAATTGAATTGTTAATTGAATTATTAAATGTTAATTGAATTGTTAATTTCTAATTGTTAATAAACCTTTACTTCTCTTTTTATCTCAAAATGGCTTTCAGGATACTCCTGGAAGCGTTTATGGAATCTGCGAGGCGGTTTCGAGGGAAACTCGAACTCGCAAATGTTAACAAATTCATGATTCCGGCGCGCGCCGGAAACGCAAATGAGTACTCCAAAACGTTTCCGGCTCGCGCCGGAATCGCAAATGAGAACTC
>JAIRSN010000173.1 GCA_031255425.1 Dysgonamonadaceae bacterium | reverse complement strand
TTTTTTAACTATTTAATTTACGATTTATTTTGAATATCTTTTTTTTTATGTTTTACGGCATGCAAAAGTACGGCTTTTCTTCCAAGTACGCAAAAATTACGGCAACGAAAATCGATGACGCTGCCTCGTCCTGTTCTTTTCTTTCAGCGCCTCTGGTTTTTCTTTTTTCCCGCGGCCTGCCGGGCAAAATATTATTTGTATTATCCCGGAGTATATTGTACCTTTGCGACGGTAGATATGCCTAAAAAATAAAATTGATGAAAGACGTATTTTTTTCTTTTCTCTTATTTGTTTCCCTGGTTTCATGTTCTTACGGACAAGGTATAAACGACCCCGCGATGGGGAAAGTGAACTTCACGATCAAAGCCATCGAGAATTTATATGTTGATACGATAGACAAAAATAAACTGGCGGAAGAAGCCATCATCTCCTTGCTGGAAAGGCTGGATCCCCATTCCGGATACATGACCCCGGAAGAAGTGAAAGAGATGAACGAACCCCTGCAAGGCAATTTCGAAGGCGTCGGCATTCAATTTAATATGTTGACCGATACACTGTATATCGTTCAGGTCATCCCCGGCGGGCCGTCCGAAAAAGTGGGAATAGCGGCGGGCGACCGGATTGTGATGGTCAATGATACCTTGATTGCAGGCGTCGGAATGAAAAATACGGACATTATCTCGCGCCTCCGCGGTCCCAAAGGAACGCTCGTGAACGTGAAAATCATGCGGGGAAATAATCCGAACCTGATTCCGTTCAAAATCATCCGGGACAAAATCCCCATTTACAGCCTCGACGCTTCGTATATGATCGGCAAGGAAACCGGTTACATTAAATTAAACCGCTTCGCAGCCACTACTTACGACGAGTTCAAAACGGCATTGAACAAGTTGTTGGCGAGCGGCATGAAAAACCTGATTCTGGACTTGCAGGATAACGGCGGCGGGTACCTTAATTCCGCCATCGACATCGCCAATGAATTTTTGGAAAAAGGCGACCTCATCGTCTATACCGAAGGCGCCCACCAACGAAGGGAAGAGGCGCGCGCCACGAAGAAAGGGTCTTTTAAGAGCGACAAAATCGTTGTACTGGTCAACGAATCGTCCGCCTCGGCAAGCGAAATCGTGTCAGGCGCTTTGCAGGATTGGGACCGGGCGGTTCTGGTGGGACGAAGAACCTTCGGCAAAGGATTGGTGCAACGGCCGATCCCGCTTCCGGACGGCTCGATGATAAAACTGACCACGGCGCGGTACTACACGCCGACCGGCCGCTCCATCCAGAAGCCTTACAAGAACGGAAAGAGCGACCTCTACAACCGGGAAGTGATCCAGCGTTACAACCGGGGCGAAATGATTAGCGCCGACAGCATCCATTTCCCGGATTCGTTGAAATATAATACCTTAGTCACCCAGCGGACGGTTTACGGCGGCGGCGGCATTATGCCCGATTATTTCGTGCCGTTAGACACCACCCGTTTCTCGGAAATTCACCGGGCGCTGATCGCTTCCGGCATACTGCACAAGTTTGTGATGAACCAGATAGATAA
Source organism: Dysgonamonadaceae bacterium (assembly GCA_031255425.1). Classification (GTDB taxonomy): domain Bacteria; phylum Bacteroidota; class Bacteroidia; order Bacteroidales; family Azobacteroidaceae; genus Azobacteroides. Next base: position 1,560 of record JAIRSN010000173.1, on the reverse strand, counting down.
AAACAGGGATTTGTATCACACGCAATACAAGACATTTAAAAGTTTCAAAGCGAATTTCAATGTCGGCGAATCCATGCTGGAAAGCCTGCTGGAAATGTTCCGGCAGGAAGATTTCGAAATGAGCGGAAAAGCATCCCTGCTCATCAATGAAGAAGGAGAACCGGAGGAAACCGGACCCGCCGGGACAACGGAAAACCAAGACAAGAAAACCTCTTCCAAACTGACGGCAGCCGATATGGAACAATTTGAAAAGTCTAAACCATTGGTCAAACTTCAGATAAAGGCATTAATCGCCCGCGACCTCTGGAATATGAACGAGTATTATCAAATCATTAACGAAGAAAATGAATTCCTGGAAAAAGCCATCGAAATCATCAACAATCCCAAAGAATACCGTAAACTGTTAGGACAAATATAAATAATGAAAGATTTTTTTCAAATACTACGGCGGTTTGTTCCACCGTATAAAGGCTATTTAGCGTCGCATATCCTGATGACAATCCTTTCGGCGTTGTTGACGCTTGTTTCGTTCGCCAGTATTCAACCGATATTGAAAATACTGTTCAAAATAGACGAAACAATCTATACGGATTACCAGACATTCCACTTTCATTTTTTCTCCATCTCCTCGTGGCAGGAAAGCATGAAAGCGATAGAAAACAACTGTTATGTGTATATTACGGAAAACATACAGATCCACGGCGGAACCTACGTATTGATGCTGTTGGGCATCTTTCTCGTCGCCACCACGTTTCTGCGGACCGCCACCATGTACCTCTCGATCTACCTGATGATTCCGCTCCGCACGGGAGTCGTGCGGGACATCCGGAACCAGATCAATGCGAAGATACTGGCGCTGCCCCTCGCGTTCTTTTCGGAAGAACGGAAAGGAGATATTCTGGCGCGGGTGTCCGGCGACGTCAACGAAATCGAAACGTCGATCATGAGTTCGCTGGATATGTTGTTTAAGAATCCGATACTGATCGTTATCTACCTGTCGGGGATGTTTTTCATCAGTTGGCAACTGACTCTTTTTGTCCTGTTCATGCTGCCGGTTGCCGGTTTTGTGATGGGGCAGATTGGGAAAAAACTGAAACAGCGTTCGACCTTGGGGCAACAGCAATGGGGATTGTTGATGTCGCAGATCGAAGAAACATTGAGCGGCCTCCGCATCATTAAAGCATTCAATGCCGAAAAGAAGATCTCGGAACGGTTTCACAAGGGGAATGAAGATTTTCGCCGGACAACGAAACGGATTGTCCGGAGGCAACAGATGTCCGGTCCGATGAGCGAATTTCTGGGTACGATTACCATCTCCATTGTCCTTTGGTATGGCGGCTCGCTGATTCTTTCCGACCACAGTTCGATCGATGCCGCGGGCTTTATGAACTACCTGGTTATTTTTTACCTGCTGATCAATCCCGCGAAAGAACTCTCCAAATCAATCTATTCCATTCAGAAAGGACTTGCCTCGATGGATAGGGTAGACAAGATATTGAAAGCCGAATCGACAATCACCGATCCGGAGCAACCGGTTCCCATCGCCTTTCGGGACAAAAT
>JAIRSN010000214.1 GCA_031255425.1 Dysgonamonadaceae bacterium | reverse complement strand
TCCGGATCAGGTGTTTGCGGGCGTGCCGGTTACGGTGATGCCGGAGGTGTCCTACGAAGGCGAACAACTTATCTTCGCGGAAGATTACGAGGTTACGTACAAGGATAATCACCAACCCGGGACGGCTTCGCTTTATGTTCACGGCAAGGGAGATTACAAAGGAAAGAGTATCACCCGGTTCAATATCGTGGAAACCGCGTAAAAATACGTAAACAATTGGAGCGGCGGGTGCTGAAATAGGTACCCGCCGCTTTCCGTTTAAATAAGGTAATGCGATTGGTTTACCGGGAAAAGAACCGGAAAAGGAAAAACGGCTTTCGCCCGCCCTCTTTGAACCGCTTCAAGAAAGTTTTTCCAAAAACTTTCTTTTTGTTTCGCAAGACCGCTTTCGCCGTCCGGGGATACTTCCACTGCGAAGGTTTTCCGTACTCGGTACTCAAAATTTTGGGGTTTTTGCCCAGCATATATTTGTTGAAATACGATTCGTCGTTCCAAGCGGGGATAATGTTTTTTTCCATGTCCTCCTGCGTCCACCGGTCGCAGGTGTCGATCAAATCGAAAAAATGCGCGGTATCCGAACCGTAAAATCCGCCCTGAAAATAATATTTCCCTTCCCCATAGGGAATAAACGCCTGCGACAGCGGATTCCGCTCGTAGGTATATTGCGTAATCTCCTTTTCCAGCGTGGTATGCCAGACCAGCGTCGTCCAATGGTCGTCGTTCGCGCCGGGCAACAGTTCTTCCGGGCGGATGGGCTGTACAAAAAGGTAGTTCCCGTTGAAAAACAGCAGGAAATCGACATTCAACAGCTTTTTTTCGATGTTTTTGAAAAACCGGTAGCGGTACAGGGTGTTCCCCGGCCAACCCAAATCTTCCTGCCGGATAAAATAGACCCGGTCGATCTCCGCACGCAACAGGTTTTCGTTATCGGTAAATACATAATACTGTTTCCGGACATCCGGGAAAAGAAATTTTTCGGCGGACACGTAAAAATCATTCCACAAAACGGAATAACGCCCAATTCCAATATACAAAATGCCAATAGTGAGGTTTGCCGGGAGAGAAAGGCCGCAAGGGTGATCATCCATCATAACAGGTATTATTTAAATATAGGATAAATTATAGATTGCAAAAGTAATAAAAGTTTTCGGAATCCGGTGTCCGGCGCACCGTATAAGCGAAAAACAGGGGCGGGACTTCAAAATTCCGGTTATTTATCCTACTTTTGCAAATCGTGTATTATACCCAAACAGTTAAAAAATGGAGCATACTTATGACATAAAGCGATTGGTATTGAAAGATACTTCTTTTGCAAACCTAATGAACAAGCGAATACTCAACGTCTTACTGATTGCTACCCGTTACGATGCTTTTATGCTGGAAGACGACGGGCGAATCGACGAACAGATTTTTAACGAATATACTTCGCTCAGCCTGCGGTATCCTCCCCGGTTTGTGCAGGTGACGACGGAAAAGGAGGCGCTGACGGCGATGGCACAGGTGCGTTTCGACCTGGTAATCTGCATGCCGAATATGGACCATTCGGATATTTTCGCGACCGCCAACCATATCAAATCAGACTATCCCGCGATTCCGATTGTGGTCTTAACGCCTTTCTCGCGCGAGATTGCCCGGCGGATTTCCAGCGAAGATTTGTCGGCTATCGACTATATATTCAGTTGGTTAGGAAATGCCGAACTGCTTCTCGCGATTATCAAGCTGCTGGAAGACCGGATGAATGTCGACGACGATATTGCGTCGGTGGGCGTTCAGACCATCCTGCTGGTGGAAGATTCCATTCGCTTTTTTTCGTCCGCGCTGCCGCATTTGTACAAATTTGTGCTGCAACAATCGAAGGAATTTTCCAAGGAAGCGCTGAACGCCCACCAGCAAACCCTGCGGATGCGAGGGCGTCCCAAGGTTTTACTGGCGCGTTCCTACGAAGAAGCGGAGACGATCTACGACAAGTACAAAAACCATATCCTGGGGATTATCTGCGACATGAGTTTCAGCCGGAAGGGGAAAGTCGATCCGTTTGCCGGGTACAAATTCGGATGCAAAGTGCGCAACGAAGACCGGTTTGTGCCGGTTGTTTTCAATTCCTCCGAAATGTCCAACAAGCTGTTTGCCGACGAACTCAATTGCAGTTTTGTCTATAAAAATTCCAAAACGTTCCCGCAGGATTTGCGGAAGGAAATCATGAATAAATTCGGATTCGGCGATTTTATCATTATCGATCCGGCAACCAAGCAGGAAGTGATGCGCATCAAGTCGCTGAAAGATTTGCAAACAAAAATTTTCATCATCCCGGAAGATTCGCTGGTTTATCACTTGTCGCACAATCATTTTTCGCGGTTCTTTTACTCCCGAGCCATTTTTCCGATCGCCGAATTTATCAAAGAAATCGACGTTTCGGATTACAGGGACATGAACGAAGCGCGGCAATTCATCTTTGAAGCCATCGTCAGTTACCGGAAGATGAAAAATTCGGGCATCGTTGCCGTCTTCGAAAAAGAGCGGTTCGACGAATATTCCAACTTTGCCCGCATCGGCGAATCCTCGCTGGGAGGCAAAGGGCGCGGCTTGGCTTTTATGGGACAGATGATCAAGCGCCGCGTGTCGGAATTGGAGGCACGCTTTCCGAATGCAATGATCCGGATTCCCCAAACGGTGGTTTTGGCGACCGACATTTTCGACGAGTTTATGGAATCGAACGATCTGTACGAGATTGCCTTGCAGGAATTGCCCGACGAAGAGATTCTCCGCCGTTTCCTGCGCGCCAACCTTCCCAACCGCTTGATCGAGGACATGCTTGTTTTCTTCGAAGCCGTAAAGACGCCGATCGCGATCCGTTCATCCAGCTTGCTGGAAGATTCCCATTATCAACCTTTTGCAGGAATATACAATACCTACATGGTACCCAAATCCGCCGACCGGTACGAGATTCTGGAGAAAATAGGCAATGCCATCAAAGGCGTTTACGCATCCGTATTTTTCAAGGACAGCAAGGCGTATATGACTGCTACCCAAAATTTAATAGACCAGGAAAAGATGGCAATCGTGTTGCAGGAAGTTGTAGGGCAGGCTTACGGCGACCGTTTTTATCCGACAATTTCGGGCGTGGCGCGTTCGCTGAACTTCTATCCGGTGAACGACGAGACGCCGGAAGGAGGGGTTGTCAATCTGGCTTTGGGATTGGGAAAATACATTGTGGACGGGGGGATTTCGCTGCGTTTTTCACCGCAGTACCCGCACAGCATTATGCAAATGAGTACATTGGATTTCGCTTTGAAAGAAACGCAGACCGAATTTTATGCCTTGAACCTGAAATCGCTGGCGTCCGAACAACTATCCACCGACGATGCGTATAACTTGCTGAAACTGCCCGTCAAAGAGGCGGAAGGCGACGGCACTTTGCAATTTATCTCATCCACTTACGATCCCTGCGATCAAATCCTGCGGGACGGGTATTATCCCGGGAAGAACCGCAAGGTCATTTCTTTTTCCGGGATATTGCAAAACGATGTATTCCCTTTGGCGGAAATACTGAATTACGTGCTGGAATCGGGGCAGGAAGAGATGGGGCGTCCCGTGGAGATTGAGTTTGCGGTTAATCTGGTGAAGAATGCGCAGAAAGAAGTCGAAGGCACTTTTTACCTGCTGCAAATCCGTCCGATCGTCGACAGCAAAGAGATGATCGAAGACGACCTGACGCGGGTTCCGAAAGACGGCCTGCTCCTGTATTCGGGGCATGCCTTGGGGCATGGCGTTTCGAGCGATATTTACGACGTCATTTATGTAAAAACCGCCGCTTTCGATGCCTCCCACAACCCGCAGATAGCCTCCGACATTGAAAAATGGAACAAACGCATGACGGAAGAAGGGCGCAGTTATGTCTTGGCGGGTCCCGGCAGGTGGGGCAGCAGCGACACGTGGTTGGGGATTCCGGTGAAGTGGACGCACATCTCCAACGCGCGGGTCATCGTCGAAACGGGATTGGAGAATTACCGGGTCGAACCCAGCCAGGGGACGCATTTTTTCCAGAACCTCACCTCGTTCGGCGTCGGTTACTTTACGATTAACGCCTACCTTCAGGACGGCCTTTTCGATGAGGTATTTTTGAACAGTCAGCCGGCCGTGGCGGAGACGCCGTTGTTGCGGCATGTCCGGTTTGAGAAGCCTATCCTTATTAAAATAGACGGGAAAAAGAATATCGGGGTGGTGATGAAGCCACAGGAGTGAGGTCTGCCGTTGCGTAGCCGGTTTTTCGTTTATTTTTTACCGGACAACAACTGTTTTTTCCGTTCAATCATTTTAGCGATGATTAAATACTTGTAAAAACCGATCAGGCAGGCGTATATAAAGCCTTCTTTTCCGTCGAGAAATCCCTTTTTGAAAAGATATAATTGAAAAAAATGAAACAGCGGTTTGGAAATCAAATAAAAGCCGTTCGCCTTGTTGAAGTTTCTTTTTCCCAGTTCGCGATCGCTGTATTTGTTTAGTTTGAGGATCAGATTGCTTATCCTGTTTTCATCCAAATGAATGAAAGCGAGTTCTTTCCGGGGAGGAATCCGCTTGACTTCCCCAGCAATCTCCGGACGGGAATGAATCGTCTCCGGCCAAAGCACGAAGCGCTCTTTCCTGAAAAACCGGAGCTGGTAATCCGGGAAAGACGCCCGGATAAACTTGTTCATAAAATAATTCTTCCGGGGAACGAGCAGCCCGGCGGAAGGGTTTTCCGATTTAATAAATGCGTAGAGATAATCTTTCAGGCTTTCCGTCACCACTTCATCCGAATCGACGACAAAAACCCACTCGTGCGAAGCCGAACGCACGGCAAAGTTCCGGGCGGGTTCCACGATTCCGTTGCATAATTCGTGCATGACAATCTTGCAGCCGTAAGCCTTGGCGATTTCGAGCGTATCGTCCCGGCTGTACATGTCGCAGACTACGATTTCGTCAAAATTTTTGACACTCTCCAGGCAGGCTCGCAGGACGTTTCCCGAGTTTAATGTTTGTATGACAACCGAAATTTTCATTTTATTCATTGGAATTACTGATCGCTCGTTTCTTTTATTTCGTATCTGTCTTTTCCGATAAATGTGATGGCAGCGTATTTCACGTCC
>JAIRSN010000196.1 GCA_031255425.1 Dysgonamonadaceae bacterium | reverse complement strand
CCATTCCGCCGCAGGTGTATGAGGGCGTTCCGGTCGTCGTGCTGCCGAAGGTGTTTTACGAGAAGAAAGAACTGGTCTTTTCGGTCGACTACGAACTTTCTTACCGCGATAACAACCGTATCGGTATGGCAACGGTTTTTATACATGGTAAGGGTGCGTACAAGGGGAAGACGCTGATGACTTTTACTATCGCTAAAAAACCGGACACGCAGTGTCTCTTATAATTTTAATGAGGTACGGTGTATTTGCTTGGCTATGGGTTATCATCATCCTGTACCATATTATATATAAGGTGTAATATAAAAGACACTGCGTGTCCGTGTCATTTTTGCCCTATTCCTTTATTAGAAATACAAAATGTTTTATCTTTGTCGAAATTAAATTTAAACTAAAAAATTCATGATTCAAACAAGAACAAACACCAGGAGACTATTGCTCCCGCTTGCAATCCTCGCCGTCACATTCGCCGCCTGCAACAACGACGACGACTCGACCGCCCAATGGCGAAAAGATAACCAGAAAGCATACAACGAAATAAAGGCTTCGGCAGCATGGTCGCCGGTCACCCTTCCGGAAGGCGCCCCCACCGGCGTGTACTACCAGGACCTGTCGGCAGGGAACACCGCGAAAGGCAGCGAATACCCCCTTCAAACCGCCGCCGTAACCGTCAACTACACAGGAATGTATTACAACGGAACGGTCTTCGATTCCGGTACCGGAGCCGTCCTGACGGTGAACAAGACCGTCCGCGGCTTCGGCGTAGCCCTCCAGAACATGGTCGTGGGCGACAAGTGGAGCATCTGCATCCCCTACCACCTGGGCTACGGAGCCTACTCGACCGGCTCGATTCCTTCTTACTCCACGCTGTTTTTCGACATCGAATTAGTAGACATCAATCAATATCCGTAAATCAATATGAATAAATTAATTTTCTTTTCAATGATGACAGCAGTCCTTTTCTCTGCTTGCCGGCTTGCACCGAAAGAAGATGTGAGCGAAACGATTATCGGCAAAAAGCCGCTGGAAGTGAAAGACGGCAGGTTGAACGCCGAAGTGTTGCACCTTATGGGACAGGTAGGCGGAGTGACCGTCTCCCCGGACGGCAAAACCGTCCTGTACAGCGTTTCCTATGCCGACATTGCCCTGAACAAACGGAATACGGAACTGTTCTCGATGCGGGTCGACGGCTCGGACAAAAAGCAAATCACCCACACGCCCGGCAGCGAAAGCAATGCCCAATACATTAAAGAAGGCACCCGGATCGCTTTCCTCTACCAGGGGCAGTTGTGGGAAATGAATCCCGACGGGACCGCCCGGGCGCAGATCAGCCGTTCCGACAAAGCCATCGAAGGCTTCCGGTTTTCGCCCGACGGGAAAAAAGTGTTGTTCGTCAGCCAGGTAAAAGCGTTCGAGTCCAGCGCCGAACGGTACGAAGACTTGGACAAATCCAGCGGGCGAATCATCGACGACCTGATGTACAAGCACTGGGACGAATGGGTCGAATCCATCCCGCATCCGTTTGTAGCCGATTTCGACGGCTTCGAACTGTCCAACGTGACCGACCTGCTGGAAGGCGAACCGTTCGAATCGCCGATGAAGCCGATGGGCGGCATCGAACAGTTGGCGTGGTCGCCCGACAGCAAGAGCATTGCCTACACCTGCCGGAAGAAAACAGGAAAAGCCTACGCTCAATCCACCAATTCGGATATTTACCTGTACAACACCGGCAGCAAACGCACCGGCAACCTGACCGAAGGCATGTTGGGATACGACATCAACCCGCAGTTCTCGTCCGACGGCCGTTACATTGCGTGGCTGAGCATGAAACGCGACGGATACGAATCGGACAAGGTGCGCCTCTTTGTGCTGGACCTGACGACCACCGTGAAAAAATACATCACCGAATATTTCGACTACAATGTAGATGATTTCTGTTGGGACAAGCAGGGCAGCGACCTCTTTTTCGTTTCCAATGTCCTGGGAACCAATCAACTCTACCGGGTCAACGCCTTGGACGCGGTGGCAAGGACCGAAAACCATATCGTCCGGCTGACGGAAGGCGATCACGATTACACCTCGGTAGCAGTGGCAGACGGTTGCCTGATCGGGCTTCGCCGGTCGTTGTCGTCGCCCCCGGAAGTGTATGCCGTTTCCCTGGCAGACGGCGCCCAAACCAACCTCTCGCAGGAAAACACCGATATTCTGAACCAGATGACGATGGGACGGGTGGAAGCGCGCTGGATCAAGACGACCACGCGGGAAGATATGCTGACCTGGGTGGTTTACCCGCCCGATTTCGATCCGGAGAAGCAATACCCCGCCATCCTGTATTGCCAGGGAGGACCTCAAAGCACGGTAAGCCAGTTCTGGTCTACGCGGTGGAACCTCCAGATGATGGCAGCACACGGCTACATCGTGGTCGCACCGAACCGGCACGGCGTACCCGGATTCGGGCAGGCGTGGAACGAACAGATCAGCGGCGACTACGGCGGACAGAACATGCGGGACTACCTTTCCGCTATCGACGCCCTGTCGAAAGAGCCGTTTGTGGATGAAAACCGCTTGGGCTGTACCGGCGCAAGTTACGGCGGCTTCTCCGTCTACTGGCTGGCGGGCAACCACAACAAGCGCTTTAAGGCGTTCTTCTCCCATGCGGGCATCATGAACCTGGAAGCGCAATACTTAGAAACGGAAGAAATGTGGTTTGTCGACTGGGATTTGGGCGGCCCGTATTGGGAACGCTACAACAGCACGGCACAAAAGTCGTACGCCAATTCGCCGCACCTCTTTGTCGGCAAATGGGACACGCCGATCATGGTCAGCCACGGCGAGCTGGATTACCGGATTCTTGCCTCGCAGGGCATGATGGCTTTCAATGCGGCGCAACTGCGCAACATCCCCTCCCGGATGCTGATCTTTCCGGACGAGAACCACTGGATCTCGCAGCCGCAAAACGGAATCCTTTTCCAGCGGGAGTTTTTCCGCTGGTTTGATCACTGGTTGAAGAAGGAAAATAAAATAGAAGACTGATGTGGCAGTATCAGGTTTTGAAAACCGGTTTCTTTCGCGCCGACGGCGGAGCGATGTTCGGAATGATTCCCCAGCGCGTATGGCAAAGGAGGTATCGTGCCGACGCAGCGAACCGCTGCATCCTTGCCATGAACTGTTTGCTGTTGTGGAACGATACGCGCGTGATCCTGCTGGACACCGGCGTCGGAACCAAAGACCTGGGCGTTTTATCCTCCTATCATTTTCGGGATACGGAGGATATTGCCGCCGGGGTCCGGAAGGCGAGATTCGCGCCGGAACAGGTGACGGACGTCGTCCTTTCGCACCTTCACTTCGACCACTGCGGCGGTTGCACCCACAAAGACCGGGCGGGCAAGCTGCTCGTCACCTTTCCCCAGGCAATGCACTGGGTGGGCGAATCGCAGTTTACGAATTATCTGTCGCCGCACACCTTGGAGAAAAGTTCCTACCGTCCGGCGGACTTTATGCCGGTGGCGGAAAGCGGACGGATGACCTTGCTCCGCGACGATTCGGAGCTGTATCCCGGGCTGCGGGTTTCCCTTCACGACGGACATACGCCCGGACAAATCGTTGTTGCGTTCAAAGCCTCCGCCGGGACGGTTGTCTTTCCCGGCGACGTTATACCGACCAAAGCGCACTGGTCCGGCGAGTGGATTTCCGCGTACGACACGCATCCGCTGGAATCTTTCGATGCGAAAGCAGCGCTCAAGCAACAACTCAAAAAAGAAAATGCCGCAGTGGTATTCTACCACGACGCATACACCGAAATGTATGATCCTCGTCTCCTGAAAAAATGAAACACTCCCTGTTTGTCCTGTGCTTTGCCGCAGTTCCTTTTTTAACTTCGTGTACTTTTAATTTCCAACGGGAAATAAAGGGCAATTACATCATTGTTCATGAAAAAATACCGATCGACGACTACGACGAAATCGTACTGAACGTGCCGGCAGACGTCTATTACCAACAGATTTCGCAGGACCGGCCGTTTTTACAACTATCGGTCGACCGGAATGTTTTGCCGGGCGTGGAAGTTTCGGTGGAGAACCACCGCTTGACAATCACCCGGAAAAACGACTCCCTGTTAACGCCCAGCCGGTTCAGGATTTATACCAATTCGAGAAACCTTTCGAAGGTCAGCGTGGCAGGCTCAGGGGATTTCTATATGGAACGGGAAGTCAACGCCGGAAGTATGGAGATTCACGTATCGGGGTCGGGCGATGTGAAAGCCGACAGCCTGTACTGCGAGAAGATACGGGTGACCCTGTCGGGCGCGGGCGACGCGGAAATCAGTGGAGCGGCAACGGATGCCGAATTTCATGTTTCCGGCGCGGGCGACATCCGGGCTTTTGATTTTCTGGCAAACACCCTGGATTGTTCCGTCAGCGGTGCGGGCGACATCCGCGCCTTTGCGTACGAACGGCTGAACATTTCCGTTTCGGGCGCCGGCGATGTGGAATACAAAGGAAACCCGGCAAGCGTTACCCAACACCTGAGCGGCGCCGGCAACATCCGGAAAGTAGAATAACTCCCTTTTTTAAAGATACCCCCAACTGCGAAGGAAGAAAATCAGCAGGAAAATCGTGACACACGAGCAAGCGGTGGACAAGACCACGATTTGCGAAGAAAGGTCGCCGTCGTTGCCCATGTTTTTGGCCATGATGTAGCTCGCCATTGCGGTGGGCGTTGCGAAGATGCTGAGCAGTATCGCCAGGTCGACGTCCCGGAACCCGATCAGCACGCAGATGCCCAACACGGTGACCGGAACAATGATCAGGCGGGCAATCGTGACCGCGATTACTTTCACGAGGTTGCTCCTCAACGACCGGAACTTAAATTCGCCCCCCATGACAAACAGCGCCAAAGGCGCCGCTACGCCTGCCAACTGTTTGAGCGGGATTTCGATGGCAACGGGAAACTGCAAGTGCATCATCCCGCCGAGCAGCCCGAAAAAGCAACCCAGAATCAACGGGTTGGACACGATGTCGCGCGCAACGCTTTTGAACGTCACCCGATGCGTGCCCGTTTCGGAATAAATGGAAAGGATAATCACCGCCGCCACATTATAAAAAGGAATCATGATTCCCATCAGCATCGCAATCCCGGAGACGGCGGCGCTTCCGTACATTCCCGTTGCAAGCGGCAAGCCGTAAATCAGGAAGTTGCTGCGAAAGATTCCTTGAATCATACTGCCGCGTTGTCCTTTCCGTTTCACCAGAAAGGGAACAATCAGGAACGACAGCAGGATGACAGCCGTAATTCCGGCAAGCGAAGAAAAGATCAGTTTCGTATTGGAAAAATCGCCCTTATAGGACAGGCGGATGTCCTGAAACAGCATCAGCGGCAGGCAGAACTTAAAGACAAACCGGTTCATCTGGGCAAGAAATTCATCGGATATAAACCGGATCTGCCGCACACCGTAGCCGATTGCCATCAGGACAAAGAGCGGCGTAACTACATTCAACGAAAAGATAAAATTGTCCATTATTCCGGGTTTGTGCATCGCATAACAGACAACGACAGGCTGTGTTTCGCCATCGCTGCCACGGCGTCCAAGTCGTGTGAAATCAATACGATTGCTGTTTTTTTATTTATTTCCTGTAATAATTCATAGAAGTGCGTTTCAAACGATTTGTCTACGTATGCATTCGGCTCGTCTAAAATCAGCAGTTCGGGCGTGTTGACCATGGCGCGTGCGAGTAAGGTGCGCTGCAACTGTCCGCCGGACAGTTCTCCGATCGGGCGATGGCTTATCTTTTCCAGCCCCATTTCGCGTATCATTCCGGATACTTTTTCTTTCTTTTGAGAAGGGGTCATCTTTCCTCCGGAACTCAACCCGGAAGCAACGACTTCGGAAACCAGAATGGGGAATTTCCTGTCGATGTAATTGGTTTGCGGCATGTAACCGATCCGTTTTTTCAATTCTTTATGGGCATAACAAACCTCGCCGGACAATGGTTTTATCAAACCCAAAATCACTTTGACCAAGGTGGTTTTTCCGCATCCGTTCGCGCCGGTGATGCCGAGAAAATCCTGCTGGTAGATCTTCAGCGATAAATCGTGCAGGACAACTTTTCCGTTGTATCCCGCGCGGATATTCTTTATGTCGATCAGTATTTCATTCATCCGACAGCGCTTTGGCGATCCGTATGGTTTCTTCGCTCCAGTTGTACGACAAAGGATTGATGACTACCAATTTGCAACGGGCTTCCCGGGCAACGATTTCTGCGTTTTTCCGGTCAAATTCCTGCTGAATGAAAACGGTTTTGACCGTTCCCCTTCCGGCATCAATCAACTGTTTTAATTGTTCGGCAGCAGGCTCTTTCCCCTCCGACTCAATCGCATATTGGGTCAATCCGTAATCGTGGGCGAAATAAGTCAATGCCGGGTGATAGATGATAAATGCCTTTTGCGAAGAACGGTTCAGCAACGACCGGACAATCGTATCGGTTTGAAGGATTTCCCTGCGCAAGTCGTCCCGGTTTCCGGCATAGGCATCCCGGTTTCCGGGGTCTAATTCCACCAGCGCATCGTACATGTTCTGCACAATGAGCAAAGCTGTTTGCGGCGAAGTCCAGATGTGCGGGTCCATCCCGTGCGTCCCGTGGTGATGCGATTCGCCGGCAACAAAAGAGACGTTCCGGCTGTTGTCAAAGAAAAGGACAGCGGGATTGTTCTGTTTCAATTTATCGAGCCATGCCAATTCAAAACCGAGGGGACCGATACCGAAATACGCCCTGGACTTTGCGAGCCGGACCATCTGCCGGGGAGTCGGGTCGTAACTTTCGGGGCTTGTGCCCGGGGCTACCATCGTTTCGATTTCAAAGAACGGATGCGCCAACCGTTCGGCAAAATAGCGCTGGGGTTCGATGGTGACGAAGATTCTGTTTTCCTGCTGCATGCTGCCTGAACAGGAAAAGAAAGAAACGGCAAATCCTACCAAGAAAAAGGGAATGAATCTGTTCATAAATCCGGCATTTATTAAATTGGGATACAAAGTTAATCTTTTGAATATAATTTCGAAGCAGAATTGAATAAATGTGAAAAAATAATGCCCGGAAACCATCCCCCAATCCTGCCTGTTGAATTTTATGCGTATACATAATCGAATGGAATGAGCGTGTAATCCATACATTTGCGTTTCACAAACTATCCAGCCATCCATCATTTCACAGTATTTAATCACCAAACAAAGAATTAATAAAAAATGCACTTCCGGTTATTAATTCTTTGTTAGAGTTTAAGGGGGAAGTGCGAAACATTTGTTAAATTTTTATGAAAAGACTTCTTTCATTTTTTACGCTATGTATATTCTTTTCGTGGAATGTAATAGCTCAAACAAATCCTGTCAAAGGGGTAGTTCGGTCTGCGGAAGATGCAGAACCGCTAATTGGAGTTAGCGTTATGGTTAAAGGAACTTCAACCGGCACTGTAACCGATTTGAATGGTTCGTTTACCATCGACGCTCAATCGTCGGATGTATTGGCAATTTCGTATTTGGGCTATCAGGCGCAGGAAATTGCCGTCGGGAATCAAACAAATCTGGATGTTTTGCTTCAGGAAGACGACCGGATGCTGGACGAAATTGTCGTCATCGGTTACGGCGTCCAGAAAAAAAGCGTAGTGACGGCAGCCATCAGCAAAGTCTCTTCCGATGATTTGGAATTGGTTACGCCCACTCGTATCGAAGATGTATTAAAAGGAAAAGTATCCGGGGTCCAGATTATACAAAGCTCCGGGCAACCGGGCGCGGATTCCAAAATACAGATCCGGGGAGTTGGAACAATCACCGACAACGGTAACGCCGGCAAACCCTTATTCATTGTCGACGGTATGGCGGTAGACGGCGGTATCAATTACCTGAATCCGGTGGACATCGAATCGGTGGAAGTGCTGAAAGATGCGGCTTCCGCGGCTATTTACGGTACGCGCGGGGCGAACGGGGTTATTCTGGTTACGACCAAGCAGGGAAGTAAAGGAAAAGCAACCGTTAATTACGATTTCAGTTACGGCTGGCAAAATCCGTGGAAGAAAAAAGCCGTGTTGGATGCCCGGGAATACATGATGCTTATCAACGAACGGGAAATCAACGACAAGGGGACGCCGCGGTATCTCGCCGGCCAGATTGCCAACGCACAAACAACCGATTGGCAAGAAGAAGTATTCAATGACAATGCGCCGGTCGCAAGTCACCAGGTGAGCATGAGCGGGGGAAACGACAAAGGGAACTATTTCCTCTCATTCGGCTACTTCAATCAGGACGGGATTATCGGCGGTAACGTGGGCAAATCGAATTACGAACGTTACAGTGTCCGCTTAAACAACACGTACACCGCATTTGAAGACGACAGCCGCCTGTTTCTGAACAAATTGAGGGTGGGTTCGAATATCGGTTACACGCGCGCGCTGTCTTCCAGCCTCGAAGCCAATTCCGAATTCGGATCGCTGCTGGGAAGCGCCGTTGCCTTCGATCCTTCCATTCCGGTCTATGCCGTTGACCCGGATGCCGTTTTAGCCGCGCAACCGCTTGCCGTCAAAGACCGGTCCGGGCGGGTGTTTTCGCTGCCTCCCGGCGGATTCCAGGAAATTGCAAACCCGGTAGCCATGCTCTACCAGCCCAATGCTTCCGTATTGAACGAGGATAAGTTTGTCGCTTCGTTCTGGGGAGAAATCAGCCTTTACGAAGGACTGAAATTCAAAAGCAGCTACGGGACCGATCTCGCTTTTTGGGGAAACGACGGATATACGCTCCCCTATTTTCTTGCATCACAGGGAAAAAATGTAGCGGAAGGGAAAAGTACGGTGACAAGCGATATGCACAGGGGTTTCACCTGGCAGGTAGAAAACGTCCTGAGCTACGACAAGGTTTTCGGCGATCATGCGGTCAATCTTATTTTGGGACAATCGGCTTTGAAACATACGGTCCGCAACCTGAAAGGTTCGGCGGTGAACCTGGAAACGACCGATCCGGGCAAGGCGCAGATCGACAGCGCTATCGGTGAGGAAACAACGCAAAGGGCGGAAGGCGGCATCGGCGACGCGAGTTTCCGTTCGCTGGCTTCTTATTTCGTCCGCGGCAGCTACAACTACCTCGAACGCTACATGATTCAGGCGTCCATGCGCCGGGACGGGTCTTCCCGTTTTGGGGCAAGCAACAAGTGGGCAATCTTTCCGGCTGTTTCCGTCGGTTGGAACGTGATGAACGAATCGTTTATGACGAACATGAATATCGACTGGCTGAACGTTTTCAAACTGCGCGGAAGCTGGGGTAGAAACGGGAACGACAACATTGGCGACCTTCGCTATGCCGCATTCAACGATAGCGGGCAGAATTATTATTTCGGAGGCGGTTACCAGTTAGGTTCGGCGGATTTGGGTGGTACCGGCACCATGGTGAACGGGATTTCCGCTGCGGCTTTGCCGAACCCGAATCTCCGGTGGGAAGAATCGGAACAGGTGGATATGGGTGTTGACCTTCGTTTCCTTTCCAATGCCTTATCGTTCAGCTTCGATTATTACCGGAAAAAAACCATCGGCATGTTGATGGACAGGCAGATTCCGGTCTATGTAGGACAGGGCAAACCGTTGGCAAATGTCGGAGACATGGAAAACAGCGGCTTTGAATTTGAACTGGGTTGGAAACATCATGTTTCCGATTTCAATTACTACCTCTCTGCCAATGCGACGTACCTGAAAAACAAGTTGATTTATATCGGTAACGCTTCCGGAGAAATCTATTACGAAAATGCCGGCGCAGCGGGAGTGGGCGAATACATAAAAGCCTCGGACGGCGATGTATTCCCTTATTTCTACGGCTTTCAGACGAATGGTATTTTCCAGAACACGGACGAAATAAATGCGTATACATGGACGGATCCCGAAACAGGCGTGGTGAACTTGATTCAGCCGAATGCCTTGCCCGGCGACGTCCGCTTTGTCGACGCCAACAATAACGGAACGATCGACGACGACGATAAAGGCAAAATCGGGAAAGGAAGTCCCGACTGGGTGTTCGGGCTCTCGCTCGGAGCCGATTACAAAGGATTCGATGTGAGTTTATTCTTCCAGGGAACGTATGGGAACGACATGTTCGACTTTTCACAACGGGGCGACATCCCGGCGATGAACCGTCCGGAATGGATTCTTCAACGCTGGCACGGCGAAGGCACCTCGAACCGGATCCCGCGTATGACCTCGCAGAATGTGAATCAAAATTGGCGGTCGTCCGACCTCTACATCAAAGACGGCTCTTACATCCGGTTGAAAAACGTGCAACTGGGTTACACCCTGCCGGCTCAACTGACGAAGAAAGTTTCGATTCAACGGTTCAGGGTATTTGCAGCGGCGGAAAACCTGCTGACTTTCACCAAATACGACGGATTCGATCCCGAAGCCTCTACCGGCGACTACGTGAAAATGGGTATTGACAGGGGTATTTATCCCCAGGCAAGAACCCTGTCTGTTGGTGTAAACATTACTTTCTAACTTAAAAAATACAAATACAAAATGAAAAAATATAAATTTTTAATCGCAGCAATCGCTTTGGCAGGATTTGCAGGTTTGACCGCCTGTAGCGATGATTTTTTAACGGCTGATTCGGCACGGAAAGTCCCGGCAGGTTCTCCTGCTACGGAGGAGGTGGTCTTGGCCAATCTGGCGTCGGCGTATCAAATCCTGCTGTTTGATTCCTACGCAAATTTCAACTACAACAGTGTGTTGTTGATGTCCGACCTTCGTTCCGACGACAATTACAAAGGAGGCGAAAGCGCCGGCGACCAGCAACAGTTATACAATCTGGCGACGTTCAATTCCACGCCTGCCAGTAATATTCCCGGACTGTGGACCATCTACTTCTCCGGTATTGCCCGCGCAAATACGGCTATCCTGTCTGCCGGGAATGTGGTCGAAGGAAGTAATCCGGAAACAGTGAAGCGCTACAAAGCGGAAGCCTTGTTCCTTCGCGCTTATTACACGCATTTGTTGTGGAAGTTCTGGGGAAATATTCCTTTCTTTACGGAACCCCTGGTGGAACCTTTTCTGGCTCCGCAATATGATGCCGCCGACATCTATACCAAAATAATGGAAGACATCAAGGCGGCGGAAGATTTGAACAGCCTGCCGATGGCTACAAGGGGAAGCGATTTGGGACATGTAAACAAAGCTGCCTTGCTGATGTTGAAAGCCCGTGTGGTCCTTTACCAGAAAGATGCGTCCAAATATGCGGAGGTCGCCAACGATATGGCTTCGATTATCAAAAGCAATGAATACGAATTGTTCGGCAATTTTGATGCGATGTGGGAAAATGAAAACGAGTTTTGTTCCGAATCCATCTTCGAAGCAAACCACTTGCCTTCCGGTAAGGGATGGGGAAGTGCGTGGCAGGGATACGGCACGAACTATCCCGCCTATGTTTCTCCGAATGATTTGAAAGATCCCAACGGGGTATTCAAAACAGGATGGGGTTTTGCGCCTCTCCGTCCCTACCTCTGGACCGATTTGTTTGAAGCGGGCGACACCCGCCGCGAAGGGTCGATCAACAACTGGGTCGGCGCCGATTACAAACCGCGCTTCCAGGATACGGGATACTACAACCGCAAATATGCCGCAAGGGTGGGATACAACGACCTGCCGGGCGATCAGGACTTGAATTATTGCAACAACCTGCGCATTTTCCGCTATGCGGAAACCTTGCTGAACTATGCCGAGCTGGTCGGAACGCTGAATGTGCCGGCACAACAGGGCGTATCTGCCCAGGACTGCTTTGCCCAAATACGCGGCCGTGCTTTCGGTGGCGCAAACGCACCGGCTTTGTCGCTCAACCTGGAGAATATCAAAGTGGAACGGCACCGGGAATTTATCGGGGAAGGCATGCGCTTCTGGGATTTGATCCGCTGGGGCGACGCCGAAAGGGTATTGACCGAAGACGTTACGGCTACCACTCCGGGAACGGATGCTACGCCCTCCGTCACCTGGACCTGGTCGCGTAAATTTACAAACGCAAAGAAATACTTGCCTATTCCCGAAGAAGATATAAACGCCTCTAAAGGAACCGGATTTGATTTGGTTCAAAACCAATGGTAACCATATTTATACATCATTAATTATAAGTTTAAAGTGATATGAAAAATAGATTAAAATTCACACTTATGGCTTGTGCCGCAGCCTTTGTTTTTGCGGCTTGTGCCCCCCAGGAATTTGACGAATACCAATTAGGTGGTTCCTATACAATCGGTCCGGATCAGTTGACGTTCGAGATGACTGCCGCCCCCGGCAGCGACGAATGGACGTACAATTATACGGCTGTAATCAATGTAGACCCGGTTAAATATCCCTATGCTTTTGAAGTCCGGTTCGGCGACGGCACCGTGTCCAAGGACTTGTCCGGAAGCCATGAATACAGGGTGCTTGCCGGCACTTACACGGCTGAACTCCGGGTTTATACTCCGGATGGGGAAATTGCTGCGAAAAGCAAAACGTTGACTTTCGCAAACGACAACCCGAAAGTTTACCAGGACGATCCCGCCAGCCTTCAATTTGCGCTTACGGGAGGAAAAGACAACCTGAATGGAAAGGATTGGACGCTGACTGCCGGCTCCGGATTGGGCGGCCGCAACAGCGGTTGGGGCGACTGGTGGGATTTCGGCAACGAACCTGCGCTGTTCGACGATGCTTTCCTTTTCAAACCGAACAGTATTTTCCCGAACGGCGACTTTGTTTATGAAAACAACGGCACTTCCTTTATGAACGAATCGTTGGGCGATTTGTTTTCCGATGGAGATCCCGACGGTTCTTTTGTCACGGTCGAATACCAGCCTGCTACCGACGCAACGTGGAAGATTGAAGAACGGGACGGAAAGTCCTGGTTGATCATCAACAAAGGGTTCGCCGGTTATGCCGTAACGCCCGGCGACCTGGAGAAAGCCGAATACGAAGTGATTTCTTTCTCGCCGGCAGAAATTCAACTCAAGCATTATACCGGGGAAGATAACGCCTGGTACTTCTTCCTGACGTCCGAAGTGCCTTCCAACCCGTTGACCGGTGAAGGTTCAAAGACGTGGGTCATCGACGGTTACAACAGGCACACCGAGGAAGTGGTGGCGGCTACCGGACTGAACATCAAAGGGTTTATGGGATTAGGCCCGGTGGGCGGATACCAGGAATGGTGGGGCGCCGGTGCCGGTGAGAAATCGTTCGACTCTGCCGGCTGGACGCTGTACGAATCGAAATATACTTTCACCAGTTCGGGACAGTTGACCATCGAAACGCAAGGCGAGGGTTACGGCAGGAAAGCCACGGCTGCTTCGGTGGGCGGATATTCCGTCACGAGCGAAGAGGGCGACGACGCGCTGTTCACCTACGCCGGCGGGGTATACGATTACACGTTCTCCGATGGGAAGTTGACGGTCCCGGCGAACGGATTCCTCGCCTATTATGTGGGAACGCAAGAGTATGAAGTGGTTTACTTGTCGGATACTGCCTTGTGCGTCCGCGCTGTCAACGAAGCGGAAGGTCAGGACTGGGTATTTATCTTTACTCCTGAAGGCGAACAATAAACGCGAACGGCTTTTTTTTAGCCGGCTCATGGTTTGAGCGGCTACCGGAAGAAGGTGTCCCCCAAAGGATGCCTTCTTTTATTACGCCCCGCGCAAACGCTTTTCAAAAAATAAAAGCGGCTGCGCCGCCGGTACTGCGGAAGTTACTTTTCGACTGAATTCTTCCTTCCGGGAAACCCGGAAGTTACTTTTCAACCGGATTCTTAACTTCCGGGAACTCCGGAAGCTACTTTTCAACCGGATTCTTTCTTCCGGGAAACCCGGAAGTTACTTTTCGACTGAATTCTTCCTTCCGGGAAACCCGGAAGTTACTTTTCGACCGAATTCTTTC
>JAIRSN010000162.1 GCA_031255425.1 Dysgonamonadaceae bacterium | reverse complement strand
CCGCCCAGCCACATATAACTGAAATCGAACTTCCCGGCGCCGGCACCGGCAGGGATGTATTCCGGCAGGCTGTACGGGTCGTCGACGGTGTAATCGTAGTAATCGTGCGGCTCGAAAGTCGTTCCGTGCGTGACGAACGCCCCCGAACGCACCAGCACATTGTTGCGTTCCTCCAGGTCGCCCACCGGCGACTTGTCGTATCCGCAGTACGAAGGATGCTGCACATCTTCCATGTAATTGCCTTCTACAAAAACATCGGCGTTGCAGGCCGACACAATCCCGTAGATACTGTTGCCGGTGTAATAGTTGTTGTAAACATGCGCCTTGCCGAAGCGGACCCGCGGGTTGCGTTGCGCCGTTCCGTCGAAGAAGTTGTGATGAAACGTGGTCGTCATCACAACATCCGCCGACTCCTTGTCGTCGTGTCCCACCAGGCAATTCTTGCTGTGATTGTAGAACCGGTTCCAGGAGACCGTCACATTCCGCGCCTGCTTTTTGGTATCCAGGCTGCCGTCGTAATGGTCGGTAAACGTACAGTGGTCGACCCAGATATGATGCGATCCGTATTCGATGCAGATCCCGTCGTCGGACGAGCCGGACGATTGCCGTTCCAAGCCGTCGAACGTAATGTTGCGGATAATGATGTTTTCGGCATACTGGACAATCAGCCCGAAATGTTCGAACACCGCCGTTCCGTCGCCGACAAGCGTTACGTTCTCAATGTATTTTACATAAAGCATTTTGGAACTGTGGGTGTAGTTTCCGGAGAAAACAAACACCGTCGGGACCGGCGTGTTTTTCGGCTTGTCGGTGCGCAGTTTTCCCAGTTCGGTTTCCAGTTCGGAGACGGAACGGATGAAGACAACGTTTCCGCCTTCGCCGCCCTTCACTTCGCCGACTCCTTCTTCCGGAACGGAGGCAAACCCGCCGGAAGGTCTTTTCTCAATCTGATATACCGGCGGCTGCGCATACATTCCTGCGCCCAGCGCAACGGCGGCAAACAGTGCAAAGATTCTTTTATTCATCGTTTCTGTTGTTAACTTTTAATGATTTTCCGGACTTGCTGTGTCTTTCCGTTTTTGAAAACAGCCATGTAAATGCCTTTCCCCAAGTCCGACGTATTAAAGGATTCCCGAATCGGTTCGTTTTTGGTCACGTAACGGTCGCAAATCGTTTTCAGCTTTTTCCCTGCGAGGTCGCAAAGGTAAATCGTCGCCGTCCCCTCTTCCTGCGCAACGGCGGTAAACGTCGTCGTCGCCCGGACGGGGTTCGGGTAATGGGAGAAAATCCCCTCGTCGGAGAAGTTCGCCGCCCGGAACTCCGTGAACAGCCCCGTTTCGTATGCCCCCAGGTCCGGTGCGCTGCCGGTATACGGAATGGTTAGCGGAACTTGGTGATAGGTCTGCGCACTGACGCCCCGCACTTCGGGCGTTCCCTTGTCGACAAAGCGGCTGCCCGGCTTCAAGCGCCCGAACCCGTTGTTGGGAAGGCTTCCGTCGCTTTCGCGGGGCGCGTGGAAATCTTCGACGGAGGTGCTGACAAACTCATTGTAAATACTTTTCTGGTCGAAGATATTTCCGGCGGCGTCCTTGCGGGCGGGCACCAGCGTTTCGCCGTTGATTTCGTTCCACGAATTATTCCGTTCGATACTGCCGGACGCAATCTCCCGGACTGCATTTTCGCTGGAACTTTTGGCATCGAAGCTGATGCAGTTGCGCAGGTCGCTGGGGTAAGCGCGGACGCGGAAATTTTTCACGCCGTACCAAGCCACACAATTATACAGGAAAAGGCTGTCGGCATTGTTGTTCTCGCTGAATCCGGCGCCCGTGGCATATCCGTCGAAAGCGATGCAGTTGCTCACCTGATGCTTTGCCGGCCAGCCGTCGCCGCCCAGTTTGAATCCGTTGCCGTCGCCCTGCCAATTGCCGGGAGCGTCGGGATAACGGCTTTTCCATTCCTCATCTATATTGATTATTTCGACATTGCCGTTGCCGTAAGTCCAGCAGGAGTCGATGTAGATCGGATAATGCGTCATGTAGAAATCCCAGCCGTCGTCGGCATTCTGCCAGGCGCGGCACCCGACAAAGCGGTTGCCCGGACCCGGCGACAGTTTGCAGGCGAAACCGTCGGCATTTTCATAGCTGGTTCCCCAATCCAGGTTGCGCCACGAGTCGCAGTTCTTGACCAAGTTGAAACAGACGATGTCGGGACCGTCCGGGTCGTTGGAACCCAGCCCGATCTGGATGCCCGAATCGCCGTTGTGATGCAGGCGCAACAGTTCGAAGATATTGTGGCTGCCCTCGACCTTGATTCCGTTGTCGGGCGCATAGCAGATTTCCAATCCCTTCATATAATAATAGTTCCCGGTCACCTTAAAGCCGCGGGCATTGCCGCGGGTGCCGCCGATCCGGTAAAAGTCCAGCACCGGAATTTCGTTTGCGTACGCAAAGAGGCAAATCCGTTCGACGTCCGACCCGGTTTTGTCCAAGAGAATCGTTTCGTTGTAATCATACACGCCCCCCCGGAGGAAAACCGTATCGCCCGGCTCCATCAACGCCAGGGCTTTTTTCAGGTTGAAAAACGGCTGTTCGAGGGTACCGGGGTTGCTGTCGTTCCCGCCCTTGGCTTCCGGGGCACAGTAATACGAGGCGTGAACCGACGAGCGGAAAGTCGCCGTGACCGCCTTCCGTCCGGTCATTGCAACGGATGCCGTAAGCGAGTTGCCGCTCGCATCGCCCGACCATCCCACAAAAGAAGCCTGAAAGCCGGCATCGGGAACCGCCGTAAGCGTGACCACCGTCCCCTCTTCGTAGAACGGCGCGTCCGGCTCGCGCAACACCCTTCCTTTTCCCTGTATCAGGACGTCCAGCCCGTATTCGAGGCTGCCCGGCTCGCCGCCAACGACGGTGATCCGGTCCAGGTTGGGACCGCCCACCGAAGTGAGCGACA
The DNA here is from genome assembly GCA_031255425.1 of Dysgonamonadaceae bacterium. GTDB lineage: Bacteria > Bacteroidota > Bacteroidia > Bacteroidales > Azobacteroidaceae > Azobacteroides. The sequence goes on along the minus strand of JAIRSN010000162.1, from coordinate 3,291 downwards.
CCATCCGGATAACGTTTGTCCCTTTCCGGAGATCCAGCGTCATCGCCGTTTCCAGCCAGGTCGTAAAGCCGCCGGAGTATCCGAAAGGCTGGTCGGCAATCGCCGTGTTTCCGTTGACCTCAATCCGCATGTTCCGCTGGTCTTCCTTTCCGTTTGCCCAGCGAAGATTCACCACCCCTTGCGGCAAGGCTTCGCGCAGGGAAAACTCAAACTCAATCCAACTGCCGGATGCGTTTCCAATATCGACGAAACCGCTTCCGGTGTATCCGCTGTGATTATTGGCGGTTTTGCCGTCGAAACGCGCGTCCTCCGCCTGCATAACAATGTCTGCCCGCGCGATAAGACACGCGAAAAGCAGAAGTATACCCAATGCTACTTGTTTTTTCATACTATTTCCTGATTATTTTTGTATATGTTGAATAATTTCCTGTGGATAAAACGCAGATATATAGTCCTTCCGGCAATGTGCTGAGATCGCACAGAACGGAATTGCGCCCGGCAGGGAACCAGTTGTCCCGCGCCAGCTCTTTCACCCGGCTGCCCTGCACGTTGTAAAGCGCCAACTGCACGGGAAGGGTTTTTTCCAGGTCGAATACGATGGAGGCAAAGCCACCGGTCACCGCCGGAAAACACGACAGGCGGGAAGCAGGCAACGCTGCCTGTTCGATGCCTGCCGGTGTTTTCGCAGCGCCGCGCACTTCAATGTCCCATACTTCGATGGTATTGGCTGCTTCGAGTTTCAGGACAAAGGAAGACACGGAGGCGGGTGTTTTGTCTGCCACCGGAAAAGTCACAGCAATCGCTTCCCCGTTTTTCCCGCCGGCTTGCGTGTAGGCGGGGGTGTAGGTTGTTCCGCCGTCGAAAGAAAGCGAGACATTCAGGTTGCGGTTGCCGCCGCCCGAACTGCAAAACTGCAAGCTCAGCTCCCGGACCGTGTATTTCGAGCCGTCGATCGCCGGCGAAACCAATGTTCCGCCTTTGTTGCTGCTGAAATTCAATTTGATGCGCCCGTTGCTGCCCGAAGCAACGCTGTTGGCGGTTCCCCAGGCTTGGTTGGCGATTTCGTCGGTCAGCGACGCGCTGTAACCGGTCAGCCGCAGCAAGGGTTTCGTTTCGCCGCCGCCGGGCTGGGTCGAGCCTTTCACGTGAATGGTGACCGCCGGCGACAGCCCGGTGCCGCCTTCGTTGTCGTATGCCAATGCGGACAGGACCAGCGTTCCGGCGGTCGCAGGCGTCCAGGTGCAGGTATAGGGAGCCGCCGTAGACATTCCCAGCAAGCGGGCGCCGGCGTAAAATTCCACCCGGGCAATGCTGCCGTCGGGGTCGGTTGCCGCAGCCGACAGGACGACGGGCGTCCCCTGTTCGAAGGTGCTGCCGTCGGCGGGAGCGGTCAAGGAGACTTCCGGAGCGCGGTTGTCCGGATTCAATGCTTTCACAAACTCAAACGGTCCCAAGTCGGGCATTCCGTCCGGAGAAGTAATCAGCGTCGACACGATATAGGGCGGATTCGCCGGGTTTTCCGGATAATCGCCGGCATCCGACGACAAAGAAAAAGTGTAGGGAAGCCCCCGGTCGATCAGCTTGCTGCCGGGTTTCAACCGCCCGAAACCGTTGTCGGGCAGGGAGCCGTCCGCCGAACGGGATGCCATCGCCGCCGCCTTGTCCAGGGTCACATAATCGTCGCGCGAGGGAACGTCCCCGGCGGTTTCGGGAAACAGGTTCCACGAGTTGGAGGCATCGTCGATGGTCGACGCAAACCAGGTATTGCTTGCGCGGTAGCTGATTTCGTCTTTGGTGCCGGCATTGACCACTTCGCCGGGCAGGAGGGTGCGCGCCAGCTTCTCGCTGTACGGCTCAAAGCCGACGCAGTTGCGGAAGACATGGTTTTTCCCGTTCTGCGTATTTTCCTGATAGGCAAAATTCTTTTCGTTGTCGAACGAGAGGCAGTTGATCATCGTCACATTTCCCTCGTTGTGGTTCTGGTCGAATCCCTTGTTGTTCGACCCCGCCTTGTACTTGTGGTCGAAGGCAATGCAGCGGATGTAGACATGCGGCGCCTGCGTGCGCGGGGTGGACGAACTGCTGGCGCTTCCGTTCGATTTAAAGCCGTTGCCGTTGCCGCCGTTGATTCCGTTGCTGAACGTCCAGCAATCTTCGACAATGGTTTGAAAGCGGGAATAATAAAAATCCCAGCCGTCGTCGGCGTTTGCCCAGGCGCGGCATCCCCGGAAAATATTTCCCGCTCCGGGCGACAGTTTGCAGGCAAAGCCGTCGGCGTCGTCCGCCTGTTCGACATTGTCGTAGGAGTCGCAATTCAGCACAAGGTTGTAGCCGGCGATGGAGCCGTCGTTCGCGGCGGTCCCGTTGGACTGCTGGATGGAGAGTCCGGAGTCGGAATTGTTCCGGAAGACACAGTTTTCGATGATGTTGTGGCTTCCGAAAATCCGGATTCCGTTGTCGGAAGCGTTTTGGATCACAAACCCGCGGACGTACCAATAGTGTCCGTTGCTGTCGATGCGCATACCGTTGCCGGTTTTCACGTCGAGGACGGCGCGGTTGCCGTCGCGCAGGTCGTCCGGGTACACCCACAGCTTATAGTAGTTTTCGAGCGTTCCGGGCTTGCTCATCTTCCACATGGTGGAGACGGAGTAGGTGCCGCCCCGGACGTAAATCGTGTCGCCCGGAACCGCCAGCCCGTATGCTTTTTCAAAACCGGAAAAGGGCGCTTCGAGGCTTCCTTCCTGGGCGTCGTTGCCGTTGGGGGCGATGAAATACTGCTTCGCCGAACCGTTCGGGACAATGGTCAGGCAGAGTAACATCAGGAGTATGATTCGTTCTTTCATAATGTCTTTTGTTTTTATTTTTAAATGAATATCTATCGTTCAGTGGAACAAATGTCGTGAGAAAAAATTGAACGGGGGCGCTAATATTTCCCAAAATAGCGTGATAAATGTATCATACTCATTAAAAAAAGGGCGCCGGACACGGAGGCGCCGGCTCCGACTCCGCAGGAGTCGAATATGAGTAACCCCGGGTGTCAACCCGGGGTAGAGAAACCCCACCTCTCCATACAACCCGGAACGGGTTGAATTATACCCTCTATGATTCGACTCCTGCGGAGTCGGGTGTAGGGGGGCATGTTCTCCCCGGGTTGGCACCCGGGGTTACTCATGGTGCCTGTTGCGCAACCTGTTTACAGTTTTTCAACAATATCTCTCACCGGGCATTCTATTTTTACCGTCTGCCGAAATGAACAGTAGCAGTGCGGTAAAAACCCGTAAAAGTTGCCCG
>JAIRSN010000087.1 GCA_031255425.1 Dysgonamonadaceae bacterium | reverse complement strand
CGCCGTGCCTCCCAAAAATATAAAAGCGGCTGCGCCGCCTGTTTGAGCGAAGCGAGTTGTAATCCGTTTAGCCGGCGGTATCAGAGCGGTCCGCCAAGAAGCCAAGCCTTGATCTTTTTGTTTCTTTTTGCATCAAGGCAAAAAGAAAAATCTATAGCCATTTACGGGCGGAGTCGTTATCTTTGTATTTTTATTATTAACAGCAAAAAACAACATGGACATCACAATGCTCAATCGTGCAGCGGATAACATCCGTATCTTAGCGGCCTCTATGGTAGAAAAAGCCAAATCGGGACATCCGGGCGGCGCTATGGGCGGCGCCGATTTTATCAACGTATTATACAGCGAATTTTTAGTATACGACCCCGACCATTATGCGTGGGAGGAAAGAGACCGTTTCTTTTTAGATCCGGGACACATGTCGCCTATGTTGTATTCCGTTTTGGCGTTGGCGGGAACGTTTACAACGGACGACCTGAAGCAGTTCCGCCAATGGGGAAGCGCTACTCCCGGACATCCGGAAGTGGACGTTTCGCGGGGAATCGAAAACACGTCCGGTCCCCTGGGACAAGGACATACCTACGCCGTAGGAGCAGCGATAGCCGCCAAATTCCTGCAAGCCAAAACCGGACGGGCGACCGGACAGAAGATTTACGCCTACATTTCCGACGGCGGAGTTCAGGAAGAAATCTCGCAGGGAGCAGGCCGCCTTGCCGGTCACCTGGGACTGGACAACCTGATTATGTTCTATGATTCCAACGACATTCAGCTTTCGACCGCCGTCAGCGCGGTGACAAGCGAAAACACGAAAATGAAATACGAGGCATGGGGATGGAAAGTGGTCGAAATCGACGGCAACGACGCAACCGCTATCCGCAAGGCATTGCGCGACGCCCGGAACGAAAAAGAATGTCCTACGCTGATTATCGGGAAAACCGTTATGGGGAAAGGCGCCGTGAAAGCAGACGGAAGTTCCTACGAACGGAATTGCGCGACACATGGCATGCCTTTGGGCGAATCCGGAGCCAGTTTCGACGAAACCGTCCGGAACCTGGGCGGCAACCCCGAAGACCCCTTCCGGATCTTCCCCGAAACGGCAACCCTTTACGCGAAAAGAAAAACGGAACTGCGGCATATCGTCCGACAAAAACGGGAAGAAAAAGCATTGTGGGCAAAAGCAAACCCCCAGGCAGCCGCCAAGTTGGATGCGTGGTTGCACCGGTCGCCCGAAATAGACTGGGCTGCGATACAACAGAAGCCGGATCAGGCCACCCGCGCAGCTTCCGCGACCGTGTTGGGCATGCTGGCAAAACAGGTTGAAAACATGATCGTCACCTCCGCCGACTTATCCAACTCCGACAAGACAGACGGATTCCTGAAACAAACCCAAGCCATCACCCGGGACGACTTTTCCGGATCTTTCCTGCAATCAGGCGTTTCCGAGCTGACGATGGCATGCGTCTGTGTCGGCATGGCGCTGTATGGCGGCGTGATTCCTGCCTGCGGAACGTTTTTCGTTTTCTCCGACTACATGAAACCCGCCGTACGCATGGCAGCGCTGATGGAACTCCCGGTCAAGTTTATCTGGACGCACGATGCGTTTCGCGTGGGGGAAGACGGACCTACGCACGAACCGGTCGAACAGGAAGCGCAAATCCGGCTGATGGAAAAGATGCAAAACCACAGCGGACGCAATTCCATGCTTGTCCTTCGCCCGGCGGATGTTCAGGAAACAACGGTTGCCTGGAAATTGGCGATGGAAAACACCCACACGCCGACGGCATTGATTCTTTCCCGGCAGAACATTACCGGTTTGCCGGCAAAGGAAGACCGGTACAAAGAAGCGTTGCAAGCGGAAAAAGGCGGGTACGTCGTTGAATGTGACGGCAACGCGGAAGTGATTTTATTGGCCTCCGGATCGGAAGTTTCCACCTTGGTGGAAGGCGCGGCGCTGTTACGGAAAGACGGTATCCGTGTCCGGATCGTATCCGTCCCTTCGGAAGGATTGTTCAGAAGCCAGCCGCAGGAATACCAGGATGCGGTGATTATCCCCGGAAAAAAAGTCTTCGGATTAACGGCAGGCCTGCCCGTCAACTTGCTGGGCTTGGCAGGCAGCAACGGAAAAGTGTGGGGACTGGAATCGTTCGGCTTTTCCGCTCCCTATAAAGTATTGGACGAAAAATTGGGCTTTACGGGCGAAAATGTGTACAAACAAGTCAAAAAAATGATAAGCAACGGATGATTTTCATCCGCACGAGTCACCAAAAAAATAAACATACGTATGGAAAAGACAGGTCTTGCCGCCGATCACGCGGGTTACGAATTGAAAGAATCTATCCGGGCATTGCTCGACCGGAAGCAGATACCCTATATTGATTATGGAACGTGTACCGCCGAAAGCGTCAACTATGCCGTCTTCGGGCACAAGTTGGCGAAGGCGGTCGAAAGCGGGGAAGTCTCGCGGGGAATCGCCGTCTGCGGCACCGGCAACGGCATCGGCATGACCCTGAACCGGCACAAAGGAATCCGCGCGGCATTGTGCTGGAACGAAGAAATCACCCGCCTGGCGCGGGCGCACAACGATGCCAACGTACTCGCCTTGCCCGGACGTTTCTTATCCGCAGACTTGGCTGAAAAGATGGTAGAAATCTTCTTCCGTACGCCGTTTGAAGGCGGAAGACATCAGGAACGAATAAAGGAACAAACCCGTTTTTAATCGAGGAACGCACATTGCGCCGCTTTTTTGGAGGCTCCCGTAGTACCTAATTTTTTGGTTACTTCCCGGTAGCCTTCAGTCATTTTCTTCCGGTACTTTTCATCGTGAAGCAGCAGGTCCAGTTCGTCCCGGATCTGTTGGACGGTGAAATCCTTTCCGAACAATTCCCGGACAACCGTTTTGCCGGCAATCAGGTTTACCAGCGAGATGTATTTGCAGGAAAAGAATTTCTCAAAGACAAAGGAACTGAGATGCTTGAACGGAACTTTGTAGCACACCGCTTGCGGAACCCGCAGCAATGCCGTTTCCAGGGTGGCTGTGCCGGAGGTCACCAGTGCGGCTTTGGCTTGTTGCAGCAGGCGGTAGGTTTGCCCGGACACTACGCGAACGTTCTGTTGTCGTGTGAATTTCCCATAGAAAGAGGGGTCGATGCCCGGGGCGCCCGCGACGACCGGCTGGTATTCCCCGAAAGCGCCGGCAGCCTCCAGCATCGCCGGCAAGTTGTCCTTGATTTCCTGCTTGCGGCTTCCCGCCAGAAGTGCAATAACCGGCTTGTTTTCAAGGTTGTTGAGTTGGATAAATTCCTCAAAAGATTCCGCTTTCCGGTCGCGGCGGGCGAGGGCGTCCATCGTGGGATTGCCTACATAGACGACGGGATAGTCGTGCTTTCTATAAAAATCCGCTTCGAAAGGGAGAATGCAAAGCATCCGGTCGACATACTTCTTGATTTTCCGGATGCGGTATTCTTTCCATGCCCATATTTTGGGGGAGATATAGTAATAAACCGGAAGATGCAACTGCCGTTTCACATATTCGGCAATCTTCAGGTTGAAACCCGGATAGTCGACCAGTATCACCACATCCGGTTGATACGCTTTGATGCTTCGCTTGCATGCGTTCAGGCGGGCAACGATGGTGTACAGATGCGTCAGGACGGGAATAAATCCCATAAAAGCCAGGTCGCGGTAATGCCCGACAAGCGTTCCGCCGACCGATTGCATCTGGTCGCCGCCCAAAAAACGAAAATCGGACTGTGGATCAATCTTTTTCAATGCGCGCATCAGATTGGATGCGTGTAAGTCGCCCGAAGCCTCGCCTGCTATTAGAAAGTATTTCATAATTGTCCGCCTTTCCTGTTTTTGAGGGTTTCTTCCGTCATTGTTTTCAAATCTTCCATAAAGGAATACGCTGTCATATCCAATTGCAGGGGCACCAGCGCGGCGTACCCGTGTGCCAACGCCCATTCGTCGTTCCGGTTGTTGCCGGGGTCTTCGTTCAGGAATTCGCCGGTCAGCCAGTAGACGGTTTTTCCCATCGGGTCTTTCGCCTTTTGAAGTTCTTTCGTCCAATAGCCCGGCGTCTGGGAACAGACTTTCAGTCCTTTTACTTCCGGAATGGCGGGAACGTTCAGGTTGAGGCAAATTCCTTTGGGCAATCCGTCTTTCAACACTTTTTCGGCAACGGCTTTTCCCTGTTTTACCGCCTGGGTAAAGTCGGCGGAGGGCGAATGATCGGTCAAAGACACGGCGATGGCGGGGATTCCCAGGATGCATCCTTCCAATGCGGCGCCGACGGTTCCCGAATAGATCACGCAGATTGCGGAATTGGATCCGTGGTTGATTCCCGAAACAATCAGGTCCGGTTTCCGGCCGGTTATTTCGTTCACGCCTAATTTGACGCAGTCGACGGGGGTGCCTGTGCAACTGTAGGCGGTGAGGTTTTTTTCTTTCTTCACCTGGTTCACCCGGATCGGATTCGTGGCGCTTATGGCGCTCGACATTCCCGAACGGGATACGTTGGGCGCTATGACTACGATTTCTCCCAAGGACCGGAGGCCTTCTATTAACTCGTTTAATCCTTTTGCCTGGATTCCGTCATCGTTTGTGATAAGGATAAGGGGTTGTTTGCTTTTCGACATGATTTTTATTTTGTGCCACAAATGTAGGCATTTTTATTTATTCCTTCTATTAATATTCGTTGCATTTTGGAGGCTCAGCCTCTTTTATAATTTTAAAGGGGTGCGGTATATTTGCTTAGCTGCGGCATAGGGGAACTGCCTCCCTAAAATACAAAAGCGGCTGCGACTCCGACTTCGGGATCGTCCCGAAAACGTCCCGGCGTTAACATTTGCGTTTTTGGGACTGTCCCGAAATCGTCTTGGAGTACTCATTTACGTTTTTGGGACTGTCCCGAAATCATCTTGGAGTACTCATTTGCGTTTTTGGGACTGTCCCGAAAACAGGTTTTCGTTAACATTTGCGTTTTTGGGACTGTCCCGAAATCATGTTGGAGTACTCATTCACGTTTTTGGGACTGTCCCGAAAACAGGTTTTTGTTAACATTTGCGTTTTTGGGATTACCCCGAAAACGCCTCGCAGATTCCATAAACGCTTTCAGGGGTATCCCGAAAGCCATTTTGAGATAAAAAAAGAAGTAAAGGTTTATTAACAATTAGGATTTAACAATTCAATTAACATTTAACAATTCAATTTTTATGGGGAAGCAATGTTCCTATGTGCAGCCAAGCAGATACACTGTACTCCTTTAAAATTATAAAAGACACTGCGTGTCCGGCGCCAACCCTCCGGGTCGGCGGCTCAGCCACTGTTATATTATGTTTATAAAATTAGGTAGAAATGAGGTTTTTGGTGTTGCAACTATTTATACAGCGCAAAAATACAGGGGCGTTTTCCGAGCGACGGCATTTGCTTCCGCCACTCGCTAATCCTTTTCGTCCGGATCCATTCCGAATCCAGCGTAATATCCGCCGCGACACACAGTTTCGTTGCAGGCTTGCAGGTTTTCAGAATATCCTCCAACAACTTATCGTTGCGGTAAGGCGTTTCGATAAACAGTTGGGTTTGATTCTCCGAATAAATACGCAGTTCCAGGGACTTCAACACCTTTGTCCGCTGGAGGCTGTCGATGGGCAGATAGCCCAGAAAAGCAAAGTTCTGACCGTTGAATCCCGACGCCATCAACGCCAGCACAATCGAAGAAGGACCCACCAGCGGAACCACGCGCAGGTTTTTTTGCTGCGCCAGCGCCACCACATCCGCCCCCGGATCGGCAACGGCGGGACAGCCCGCCTCCGAAAGAACCCCGATGGACGAACCCGCCTCCACCGGCGCCAGAAAACCGGACAGTTCCTCCGGCGTCGTGTGCTTGTTTAAAGGAAAGAACGTCAACGAATCGATGTCGATGTCCGCATCCGCCTGCTTCAGGAAGCGGCGCGCCGTGCGTACGTTTTCGACAATAAAATACCGGAGGGCTTTCAGGACGCTCCGGTTGTAGGACGGAAGCACCCTTGACGTTTCGGTGTCGCCCAGCGTGACGGGAATCAGGTAGAGGGAAGCAGGCATCATTGGTCGAATTATTTCAGGAAATCGTCGAAATACCGGGTGATTTTCTCGTGGAGGTGAACCCGGTCGCGCCCCCGCATGTTGTGACCCTGCCCCGGATACACGAAATAGTCGGGATAGGTACCCGCCGCGATGCAGGCTTTCAGGAACGAAAGGCTGTTCTGCCAGACGACCGTAGGGTCTTCGTCGCCGTGAATCAGGAGCAACCTGCCGTCCAGCCGCCCGGCATAACGGTTCATGTTACATTCCTCGTAGCCCTCCGGGTTTTCCTGCGGGCGGCTCATGTACCGTTCGCCGTACATCACTTCGTAATACTTCCAGTCGACCACCGGACCGCCGGCAACCCCCACCTTGAACGTTCCGGGGTGGCGCAGCATCAGGTTGAGCGTCATAAACCCGCCGTAACTCCATCCGTGAACGCCGATTCGCTCTGCGTCCACATACGGCAGCGAGCGCAGGAACTCGATTCCGCACAACTGGTCGTCCGTTTCGTGGACGCCCAGCCGGCGGTGGATGACATGCTCGAACGCCAGTCCCCGGTTGGAAGTCCCGCGGTTGTCCATCGTGAACACAACGTACCCCTTTTGCGCCATGTAAATCTCCCACCCGCGGGCGGCATCCAGCCACGAATGGACAACCAACTGGCTGTGCGGACCGCCGTAAACATAGACGATGGTGGGATATTTCTTCGTCGCCTCGAAGCCCACCGGCTTGGTCAGGCGATAGTACAGGTCTGATTCCCCGTCGGCAGCCTTCAGGGAGCCGGTGCAGATTTCGGGCAACGCATAGCCTGCGAGCGGGTTTGCCGCCGACTGCAACCGCTGCGTCCGGGCGTTGCCGGTGGAAACCAGGTCGATATGCAAGGGCGTGTCCCGGTTGGAATAATAATCCAGCAGGTAGTTGCCGGAAGCGCTCAGTTGCGGGCGGTGGACGCCGGGGGCAAAGGTGAGTTGCGTCTTCTTCCCGCTTTTCAGGTGAACCTTATAGACCTGGAACTCCAGCGGATTCGACTCGTTGGATACGAAAAACACCTGGTTCTCCGCCCGGTCCAACCCCAGCACCTGCCCGACCGTATATTCGCCGGACGTCAACTGTTTCAGCAGCTTGCCTTCGGTGTTGTATAAATACAGATGGTTGTACCCGTCCTTTGCGCTTTGCCGGATAAACCGTCCGGGGGTGCGCTTCAGAAAGAGGAGCGGGGTCTGGGGCTCGACGTACTTCTCGTGCCGTTCTTCCAGCAACAACTGCGTCCGTTCGCCCGTCTCCACCGAATAGCGGTTCAGTTGGAGATGATTTTGTGCCCGGTTCAGTTCGGCAATGTAAACGGATTGCTCGCCCGGATCCCACGAGAGGTTGGTCAGGTACCGGTCTTCCGGTTCGCCGGTCTTCAGGTATACCGTTTCCTTCGAGGCAAGCGAATAGATGCCTACCGTCACCTGCTGGCTCTCCCTGCCTGCCATCGGGTATTTGATGCTTTTCAACGCCGCCTCCCTTGCCGAAATATCCACCAAAGGATAGTCGGCAACCAAGGATTCGTCCAGGCGGTAGAAAGCCAGAAACCGTCCGCCCGGCGACCAGAACGTCCCCTTCTCGATGCCGAACTCGTTGCGGTGGGCGGCTTTCCCGTAAACGATGTCCCGGGTGGAATCTTCTTCCGCCACCACCCAGGTGCGCCCTTCTTTGTCGGCGATATACAGCCCGTTGCCCACCGTGTAGGCAACGCTCCCGTTTTCGCCGCAGTAATCCGTATTCTCCCAGCCCTCCTTCGCTGTTCCGCGGGCTTCTTCCGCGAAAGGCGTTCTTTTGTCCGGACGGGCGGGCGCTGCGATAAACGAGGCGGTGTCGTTCGAAAAGACCAGGCTGTCGCCCTTCCATTTCACCCGGTATTCGGTCTTAGGTACAAGGGAATAGCTGTTCCCTCCCGGAATTAAATCTTCCAGTGTAAACTGTTTTTCTTGCGCGTAAATATTCATGGGAACCGACAGGAAAATAAGCAGGTAAATAAAATAGTTCATTGTTTTTTAAATTGTTTATGTTTGCCGCTGAAAATTTGATATTGACGGTACTCGCAGGCAAGGGAGCCGTTGATCAACCGGTGCCTGGAGGATGGCTTCAGCCCGATTTTGTCGAATCCTTCCCGGCTGGAGGAAATAATCCACGCTTCGTATCCGGCGAATACATGTTTCAACCGTTCGCCTATCGCGGAATAGATTTGCATCAAATCGCCCGGATTCAGCCGTTCGCCGTAGGGGGGATTGGTAATCAGGATGCCTTTTTCGGGCGCCCCGGTCAGTTGTTGCAAGGGCAATACCTTCAGTTCGATGTATTTGGCAAGCCCCGCATTTTTCACATTCTTTGCCGCCGCGCGGATGGCTTTGGGCGAACTGTCGGATCCGTACGCCTTGAAATCGAATGTCTTTTCGCGGCTGTCATCCGTACTGATGCGTTCGAACAGTTCGGCGTCGAAGTCGTCCCATTTCTCAAAAGCATATTTGTCGCGGAAGACGCCGGGGGGAATATTCAACGCAATCAGAACCGCTTCGATAAGCAGTGTGCCGGATCCGCACATCGGATCGACGAAAGGACTTTCGCCCCGCCAGCCGGTCTTCAGAATCATTCCGGCGGCAAGCACTTCGCTGAGCGGGGCTTCGGTTTCTTCCGTCCGGTAGCCCCGTTTGTGCAGCGATTCGCCCGAACTGTCCAGCGAAATCATACATTCGGTATGCGAAATATGAACGTGCAACTGCAAGTCGGGATTCTTGACCCGCACGGAAGGACGGGGCAACTCCCTTTCCGCAAACCAGTCGACAATCGCGTCTTTTACGCGGTAGGCAACAAACTTGGAGTGCGTGAAATCTTCCGAATACACAACCGCATCGATGGCAAATGTTTTGGGGGATGAAAGGTAGTTTGCCCAGTCGGTTTTCTTCACCTGTTCGTATACCTCATCCGGGTTTTTCGCGTGGAAGGTCGCCACCGGCTTCAGGATACGGAGAGCCGTCCGGCAGTGGAAGTTGGCTTTATACAGTATTTCCTTGTTTCCCGAAAAGGAAACCATCCTTCTGCCGATTTGAATATCGTTGGCACCCAGTTCCGTTAATTCTCCGGCGAGTATTTCCTCCAGGCCGTAAAGTGTTTTCGCTACTAACATAGTTTTAATGAAAAGGATAAAGGGGAAAGGCGGACGCTTTTTTCATTGTACGATAAAGGTTCCCTTCCCGGTATTAATGTCCGCGGCGCGGGTAATGATGACTTCTTTCACTCCGGCGGCGATGGCGTCGAACGCATTGTCTAACTTGGGAATCATCCCTTCTTTGACCACGCCGGATGCTTTGTATGCTTGAAATTCTTCCCTGTTGATGGATTGAATAACGCTTTCTTCGTCGTTTTCGTCCCTCAGCACGCCTTCTTTCTCGAAGCAGTACACCAGCCGGACGTTGAAGCTGTACGTCAGTACTTTCGCAATTTCGCAGGCAATCGTATCGGCATTGGTGTTGAACAGTTGCCCGGCACCGTCGTGGGTCAGCGGCGCGATTACGGGAACGAAGTTCTGGTTCAGCAGGTCGGTCAGCACCGGCGCATTGATTTCTTTCACGTCGCCCACCCAGCCGTAGTCGATGTCTTTCACCGGGCGTTTGGCTGCGAGCATCAGGTTCATATCGGCTCCGGTCAGTCCGACGGCGTCCAGGCTCAGGGCTTGCATCCGGGCAACGATGTTTTTGTTGATCAGCCCGGCATAAACCATGATGACCAACTTCAGGGTTTCGGAATCGGTGATTCTTCTTCCTTCCACGAATTGATTTTTTATGCCTAACTGTCCGGCAAGCCGGCTTGCCGACGGTCCGCCTCCGTGAACCAGGATTTTGTACCCGGCGATCCGGGAGAACTCTTTCAGCATTACTTCGAGCGACTGCGGGTCTTCTACTACCTTGCCGCCTACTTTGACAATTGTTAATTGATTCATATAATCGAATATTTAGATGATACAAAGGTAGACAAAATTCCGGAGCGGCACAGCCGCTTTTATAATTTTAAATGGTACGGTGTATCGGTTTTGCACTACGCGCAACCCTCCGGACTGCACCGCCGCCCCCCCGGCCTAGGCTTCGAGGCGGAAACAACCGCTCGATGCCGACGGCGTTAAAAACGGATTACTGTTTGAGCGAAGCGAGTTGTAATCCGTTTAGCCGGCGGTATCTCATATATAGGTATAGGATGATGACGCGCCTGACCCTGAAGGGGTCGCATAGCCCAGCCCAATGGCAACGCCTTGGGTAATATAATATTGTATGGATGGGCGGGATTCCTCTACCCGCACTCCCCGATACCCAGGGCGAATGCCCTGGGCTGGGTTATTCGACCCTTTCAGGGTCGGGTTACTCATATTCAACCCTCCGGGTTGTGCTGCTGCCCTCCGGACTGCGCCTCCGCCCCCTCCGGCCTGGGCTTCGAGGCGGAAACACCCGCAGCCAAGCCGATACGCCGTGTCTCCCAAAAATATAAAAGCGGCTGCGCCGCCGTGTCCGCCCGCCAAATAAAAATTTGGGATGTTTCCGGTAAAACCGTATATTTGTATCCGCTTTCCAAAGGAATAAGGATGATTAGACAACAACTTACCCATAAACAGCAACAAAAGCTGTCGCCCCTGCAAATTCAGCAGGTGAAATTGTTGGAATTGACCGCGCTGGAAATAGAAAACAGAATCAATCAGGAATTGGAAGAAAATCCCGCGCTGGAAGATGTTTCCGATGCGGCGCCCGAACCGGACGACCTCGCTCCCGACGATTTCCCCAGCGAGGATGCGCCCGACGAGGACTTGTCGCTGGGCGATTACCTCACGGAAGACGATATTCCGGACTATAAACTCCAACAGGATTATTATTCCCGGGAAAATAAACAGGGCGAAATCCCCTATTCCGAATCGGAATCGTTTCAGGAATACCTCCTCAACCAGTTGCGGCTGAAAAACCTCTCGGAAGAAAACTTCAGAATCGGCGAATACATCATCGGAAATATCGACGACGACGGCTACCTGCGCCGCAAACCGGAAGCCTTGTCCGACGACCTTGCTTTTCAGTACGGGATGGAAATCCCCGCCGCCGGCATCCTGGACGTATTGCGCGTCATCGAAGAGCTGGACCCTGCCGGAATCGGCGCTACCAGTTTGCAGAAATGCTTGCTGTTGCAGTTGGAACGAAAGGAAAAAACGCCGGAACGGAAAGCCGCCATCCTGATTCTCGATAAGTATTTCGACAGTTTTACCAAAAAACAATACGACAAAATCTGCAAGTCCTTAAACGTTTCCGAAGAGGAACTGAAAGGCATTATCAAGGAAATCACCCTGCTGAACCCCAAGCCGGGAAATGCGTGGGAGAGCAATATGGAGACCAAAATGGCGCAGATCACCCCCGACTTTGTGGTGGAATCGGTCAACGGCGAATTGATTTTTACAATGACCGAGCAAAACATCCCCGAACTGCGGATCAACAAAGAATACGGCAACCTGCTCGCCGATTACGCGGGGAAAAAAGGAAAGAAAACCGCCGGGCAAAGGGAGGCTATCCTTTTCGTCAAACAAAAATTAGATGCGGCGCGGTGGTTTATCGACGCCATCAAACAACGGAACACCACCCTGCGGAACACCATGCTGGCAATCATCGAAATACAGCACAACTTCTTCCTGACCGGCGAGGAAACCGAACTGAAACCCATGATACTGAAGGATGTTGCCGAATTGTGCGGGTACGACATTTCGACCGTTTCGCGGGTGGTCAACAGCAAATATGTGCAAACCAACTGGAGCGTGAAGTCCCTGAAATTCTTCTTTTCCGAAGCCATGCTCAACGAAGATGGCGAGGAGATTTCGACAAGGGAAATCAAAACCATCCTGAAATCCTGCATCGAAGCGGAAGACAAAACCAAACCCCTCACCGACGATTCGCTGGTAAAGGAATTGAAGAAGAAAGGCTACGAGATTGCCCGCCGGACGGTAGCCAAATACCGCGAACAACTCAATATCCCTATTTCAAGGTTGCGTAAAGAAATCTGAAGCTGCGCCGCACTGCCGGGGCGCGTTTCCTTATCCAAGTTTCAAATCCCTCAGGAGTTGAGGGATACACTGTTCGAAGTTTACGCCGAAGCGGATGTCCGTGCCGGCGGCGGCGGTCTTTTTGATTGCCGAAGTGGTGAAACGCACCGCGATAGCCGCCGATTCGTGCAGGGTAAACCCGTTCAGGCAAGCTGCCAGCAGGGCGGAACCGAAGACGTCGCCCGTGCCATGGTAATAGCCCGGAATGCGTTTTTCCAAGGCACAGGCAATCCTGCCGGAGGGAGCGTCGTAAGTGGCGGCGCCCAGTTCCGTATCGTTGAAGAAGACGCCGGTCAGGACGACTTTCTCCGGTCCCAACGCGCTCAGTTTCTTCAACAATCGCTCGATATAGTCCTCCGTGTAAGGTCCCGGATGATACGGTTCGCCGGTCAGGAGGGCTGCCTCCGTAAGGTTGGGCACAATCATATCCGCCCGTTCACACAGCCGGCGCATCCCGGCGGCAAACGCGGGAGTAAATATTTCGTACAGTTTGCCGTTGTCTGCCATCACCGGATCCACCAGGATCAGGTTGTCGCCGGTCTTGAAGGTTTCGAAAAACCGCGTCACCAATTCCAACTGTTCGAACGACCCCAGGAAGCCGGTGTATATGGCATCGAAACGGATGTCCAACGATTTCCAGTGGGCGGTGATGGGCGCCATATCGTCCGTTAAGTCGCGGTAAGTGAAGCCCGTGAACCCGCCGGTGTGCGTGGACAAAACGGCGGTGGGAAGAACGGACGCCTCAATGCCTGCCGCCGAGATAATCGGCAAAGCGACGGTTAAAGAACATTTTCCGAATCCGGAAATATCGTGTATCGCTGCTACTCGTTTTAATGTTTCCATTGTTTATGATTTATTTAAGGCTGCAAAGATAAACGAAAATTTTTATATTAGCCACAGTGCCGCAGGCGCTTTTATATTTTTGGGAAGCAGTCCCCCTTCGCCGCAGCCAAGCCGATAGCCGTGCCTCTTTAAAATATAAAAGACACTCTGTGTCTGTCCAGTTGCAAAAAGGGGAAACTTAACGTATCTTTGTCCGGTTTTAATTTTAAAGTTTTAATATCATAAGTTTATATAATTATGCGAAAGATAAATTATTTGGTTGGTTTTGTAGGGTTGATGTGTTTCACTTCGACAGTTGTTTCGGCGCAAGGATTTTTACGCGCCAGGAATCAGGAGATTGTAAATGATAACGGCAACGTGTTGCTTCGCGGCATTGGTTTAGGCGGTTGGGTCTTGCAGGAACCCTACATGCTGCAATTGTCGGGTATCGCCCGGACGCAAACCGAGATCCGGAGCAAGATAAACGAATTGGCGGGCGACTCCGCTACACGTGTGTTTTACGAAGAATGGATAAAGAACGGCATCACCCGGGCAGACCTGGATTCGTTGTCGGCATGGGGTTTCAACTCCGTCCGCTATCCGATGCACTACAATCTGTTTACCCTCCCTGTGGAAGACGAACCGGTGCCGGGCGAAAACACCTGGTTGGAAGAAGGCTTCGTGCTTACGGACAGCCTTCTGTCGTGGTGTGCCGCCAACCGGATCTACCTGATGCTGGATTTACATGCCGCTCCGGGCGGGCAGGGAAATGATATTGCCATTTCGGATGCGTCTGAAGTCCGCCTGTGGGAAAGCGAGGAAAACAAGAACAAGACCGTCGCGCTCTGGCGGAAACTCGCCGAACGGTATGCCGGCGAGGAATGGATCGGCGGATACGATGTGCTGAACGAACCGAATTACGGGTTTGAATCGAAAGACGACAAAAACGGTTGCGCCGAACCCTTGAACGCTCCGCTCCGCGAACTGTTGATCCGGATCACCGAAGCCATCCGGGAGGTAGACCGTAACCACCTGATTGTCATCGAAGGAAACTGCTGGGGAAACAACTACAACGGCATCTTTCCGTTGTGGGACGATAATATTGTGATCAGTTTTCACAAGTATTGGAACTACAACTACGAAGGCGAACTCCACTTTATCCTGAAACACCGCGAACAAAACAACGCGCCGATCTGGTTGAGCGAATCGGGCGAAAACTCCAACGCCTGGTTTACGGACGCAATCCGGATGATGGAAGAAAAGAACATCGGCTGGTGCTGGTGGACCTACAAACGCATGGGACTGGCTTGCCCGATGCAGGTACAAAAGCCCGAAGGCTACGACGCCCTGAAGCAGTATTGGGCGGGCACCGGCGAACGCCCTTCGCAGGAACAGGCGGTGAAGGTGTTAAGCCAACTGGCTGAAAACTACAAGCTAAAGAATACGGTTTTCCATAAAGACTACTTGGACGCATTGTTCCGCCAGGTACGGACGGACGAAACGCTTCCTTATACAACCCACGAACTGAAAAGCGGAAGCTCCCTCACGGTCTTCGCCTCCGACTACGACCTGGGACGCAGCGGCTGGGCGTATCACGACACGGATTCCGCTAATTACCGCACATCCACATCGGTTTCCGTTCCCTGGAACAGCGGCGAAAGCTACCGGAACGACGGCGTCGATATTGCTCCCTGCAACGATTTTCCCACAAACGGCTATTGCGTAAGCTATACGGAACCGGGCGAATGGTTGCAATACACCATCGACGTGGAAAAAGAAGGAAAATACCTGCTGAGCCTGCGGACTTCCCACGCAGCGGAAGGCGGGCGGCTGCACCTCACCGTCAACGGCGAACCCGCCGGCGATGTCACTGTTCCTGACGGTTCTGCCGGCGAATGGACGCTTTCCGCCGGGCGGGAAACAGCCCTGAAAAAGGGGCAAAACACCCTCCGCGTCTTCATCGACAAAGGCGGTTTCGACCTCAACTACATCCGGCTTGCAACGGAACGATAGCCGTTTTGCGACAATTCCGCAAAGAGTGCGACAACCGGCATGGAATCGGACGCTAATCCTGATGACTTATCTGCGATACATCGCCTAAATTTGCATACAAGAATTAAATTCGTTTTTATTAAAATTTAAAATTGTATTCGCATGAAAAAGTTATTCTTCTTATTGTTGTCATTTATTTTGACAGTCGGTGCCGCTGTTGCACAAAAACCTCAATCGATTGTAGTGGCGGATTGGGAAAAAAGTCCGGGAGCGTTGAACTCTTCGCCCGGCGATAAAATTAATTACACCCGGAACGCTTTCCCGGAAGGGATAAACACCTCCAAAGGCATAGGGACTTACACGCACAGGAACAACGAATGGTCGACCGCTGAAATTCAGGCGGGACGTTTGCGGAGGGATGCCGGTATCGAGCCTGCCATGCCGGAAGACATTCACCTGGGGTATTATGATTCATTTGAATTTAAGGAATATTTCCCGGCAACGACCGAAGTCGCCGGACTGGCTTCCGGACTGGCGGTCGAATTGCGGAGCGACGGCCCCGACCGGGGAACCGACGCGAACGTGCAACGGGAAAACTGGGAACGGCAATATGCTACCTACCCCGGACTGCCGCTGAACGACGCCGGCGGTTCGCTGGTCGACACCTGGTTCAAGGTCGAACGGAGCGGTATCGTTTCGGGCAGGACCCTGGGCATGATCCAGGTGAAGTTCCGCCCGGGACAGGCGGCGCCTTCCAACCAGTCGACCATCTACCTGGACGATTTTATTTTCCATCTGAAAAAAAGCAACAAGATCTGTACTTACCGCGAAACGTTCTATATCCAGAAGGAAACCGATGCTGCCTGGCAAGGCGATCCGAACCAGGACATCACGCTCTATGCGGGCAATTCCTGGGAAGTGAAGTTGCAGAAGGGCAAAGACCGTTGGGTCGGCGGTGCGGAACTCCAGTCGTCTTTCGTTGATTTCCAGTACGAAGCCGGCACCAGCCGCGACTATTACCTCCGCATGAATGCCGAATCGCCCGCCATCCTGATCGAGAATATCGCCATCCTGCCGGACTTGGTTGATTTGCAGTTCCAGGTCGACATCCGTTCGCGGGAACCGCTGATCGAATACCGTTTAGACGGCGGCAATTGGGCGGCGATTGATTTCAACACTTCCGGTACGGCGGTTGGTCCCACATGGAACACGTTCACGTTCAACATCAGCGCGGCGCATGCCTCCAAAGTGGACCTGAGAATCTCGGCGCCGGGCATCACCGGAGATACGTTTATCGACAACCTTACTTTCTGGGGTACAGACCCGAACATGGTCAGCGCGATTCCCGGTGTGGCGGATGCGCCCCAGGTGCGGATATATCCCAACCCGGTGGAAAGTACTTTGTACATCGCGGGCGAGGTGAAAAAGGCAGACCTTTACGATATGCAGGGCAAGGCGGTGCTTTCCGGCGCCGGCAAAACAATCGATGTGTCCGGTTTGAATGCCGGCATGTACATCGTGAAATTGCATACGGACAAAGGGGTCTTCTCCTCGAAAGTGTTTAAGAAATAAAGGTATACGGACGGCTCCAGCCGGTCCGGACTGATAGCTAAAAAGAAAGCGTCCCTTTGGGGGACGCTTTCTTTTTTGTTAAAGGGAGAAGCTCTGTGTCGGAACTCATTTTTTAATAAACTTCCCCGCAGCTATTCCCCCATTTCCCCGTATTTCAACAAAATAAACACCCGCAGGCAGATGCGCAACAGAAACGGTAGCCCGGTTGGGAGCGGCGGCTTGCCGGCAAACAACCCGTCCCGACAGGTCGCTGATTGTGATGTCTGCCTGCTCTGCGTTGCCGGCGACAATGTAGTCCGTGGCGGGATTGGGATAAAGGGATACCGCAGGACGGGCGGGTGCCGCGATGCCGGACGGTAAACCTACGGTCGTCCAGGCGTCGTACGTTTCGACATACGTTACGCTTGCATTGGGATTTTCGCCCAACATGCTGTTGGAAACAGTGGTGCGTACCGGGCGGTGCTGCGCGTCGTATTCGCGGTCGTAAACCACTTCGTGCCCGAAGTATAACTCTTTTTCGCCACCTTCGCCGACAGAAAACTCCGCGACATAATCCCGTAGCAGTTCGCCGTATTCACTGTAAGTACTCGACTCTTCGTAGTCTATTTCGCCACCATTTTCTGATATTATGCGGTAGCTGCCGTATCCGTCAGGCAGGTCGGTTGTTTCCGTTCTAAATACGATCGATCCAACAATTATTTCCTCCTTGATTTGATTTTTGGCGGCATTGACCGTTGCGCGTCTTTGCGCTTGCATTTCCATGCCGTTTTCCACGACGTTCATATCCATCGTGTAATAGACGGTGTGCAAGGTATAGTCGTCGATGGAAAAATTTCCCCACGAAACTTGTTCCGAACTGTCCGAGTTACTGCTGCTCCCGAATGGAAAAGGCTCCAGGCTGTAAGGATCGAAGTATTTTTCATTATGTACAATTTGAAGGTTGCTGTAAGTAACAGTATAGGTATCATCGAAAATGCCGTCGCCGTTCAGGTCTTCCACACCGCTATCAACGACTTCCACCAGCCGGTCGTTGTTGTTCCAGGTATAGGTCATGTCTTCGGAGTAGGTATAACCGTTATTGCGGTAGCGGGTGAGGCGCCCTTTATTGTCGAAAGTATAGCGGTCGTCCACTACTCCATCATGCAGGATGGCGGTGCGGACGCCGTTTTCGATACGCGCTTCGGTGCGAGACACCGGGTTCCATTCCGACGCCTCGAAATTGTACGCTTCGCCCTGAGACCACAGGTGCATGCCTTTGCTGTCGTAGGCGGCGGTATGCCGATGCTTATCGGGATGCTCGGCGTTCCACAGGTATTCGGACTCTGCTTTTGTGATCACAAACTCGCCGTTGGGCAAGCGATGGTATTCGCGCTCAACAGACCCGCGGAGCGTATACGTTTCCTGCTCGGAATTCCATTCGTAGAGCTTCACGGACGCCACATGGCCGTAGGTGTCGTAGGTACACTCATATTTCCATTTTTGTCCGGAATTATCTTCCCGGTAAACGGTGGTCGGACGGGCCACTTCTTGTGCCGTCCGGCTGCTTACACTCGCTACCGGCAATGCGGGCAAATCAAAAACGCTGCTTATCTGCCGGGAATGGCGCAAGGATGCTTTGTTGTGCGTCCGTACGTGTTTCTTCAAGAAGCCGGGCGCTTTTTGCGCACTCACTGGTCCCGCCAAAAGAAAGCAGGACATCATCACTAAGTAAAAAACTCTTTTGTTCATAAAATTTTAATTTTTAAAGGGTAAATAAAAAAGCGGCTGCCGGGCAAATCCCCCGTGCCGTATGTTTTCTGCCCTGTGCGGGAAGATGTTTTCAAAAAGAATCGGTATGCATAACTGTTCATCGGATGCTCATGAAATGTCAACGGTTGCAAAGATACGTTTTTTTTATATATTTTGAAAGAGTACGGTGTGTCTGTTTGGCTGCGGGTTATTATCATCTTATATCCTATAATATATAGAAGGAATAATAAAATAAATTGAAAGAATAAACGTTTAGATAATATCATGAAACGATTGTTTTTTCCCTTTCGGGGTGAACCCGAAAATGTCCCAGGCAAATTTTCACGGTTTCCGGGTAACCCGGAAAACATCTCAGGCAAATTTTCATGCTTTCGGGGTGACCCCGAAAACGTCCCGGAGAACTTTTCATGCTTTCGGGGTGACCCCGAAAACGCGCCGGAGAACTTTTTACGCTTTCGGGGTGACCCCGAAAGCAATAATTTAACAGATTTTCGTTTTCGGGGTCACCCCGATTATACTAATTTAACAGATTCACGTTTTCGGGGTCACCCCGAAAACGTGCCCGCGTTAACATTCACACTTTCGGGGTCACCCCGAAAGTCATTTTCAATAAACAAGAGAAGTAATTATATTATTAACAATTAAATTTTTTAAAGTATGAAGATCGATTATATCGAACTCGCCCATTTACG
>JAIRSN010000002.1 GCA_031255425.1 Dysgonamonadaceae bacterium | reverse complement strand
CGAACGGCGGCTTTCTTTTTTTGTATTTTCCTGAAAATGCAATGGGTTGTAAATCAAATTGTATATTATTTTCAGCAAGGAATTGCTTCTTTCTTTTTTCACCGGGTTAGCACGGTCTTATTTGAAGTGATTTTGTTCCGGAAAAAATATTTATTCTATTTATTTTGGTATTAAACAGATAAAATAGTATATTTGCAACCGAATTAAAGGAGGGGGAGGCTGACGCCTCTCTTTTTTGTTTCTTAATTGAAAGTGTCTGGTGGAAATAAATAAAATTCGAAGCATAATAGAAGAATACCTGGCCGCGTCGGACCAATATCTGGTGGAGGCAAATATTCAAGCAGATAATAAAATTGTGGTGGAAATCGACAGCGATCACGTCGTGGCGATCGACGATTGTGTTGCGTTGACAAAACACATCGAATCCCAACTCGACCGCAATATCGAAGATTACGAATTGGAAGTAGGATCCGCCGGAATCACGCAACCCTTCAAACTGCTCCGGCAATATAAGAAAAATGTAGGCAATGAAGTGGAAACACTGCTGAAAGACGGGAAAAAGTATGCAGGCGTCTTAAAAGAAGCCGGTGAAAATGAAATCATCCTTACAATAGAAAAAAAGGTAAAGCCGGAGGGCGCTAAACGGAAAATCGCGCAAAAAGAAGATTGGACGTTTCGTTACGACGATATTAAATACACAAAAAATATTATTAGATTCAAATAAAAAAACGTATGGCAAGAAGACAGGAACCAAGTATGATTGAAACATTTGCGGACTTTAAGGAGAACAAAAATGTAGATCGGACCACGTTGATCAGTGTACTGGAGGAAGCATTCCGGAATGTAATAAGCAAAATGTTCGGTTCTGACGATAATTATGATATTATTATCAATCCGGACAAAGGCGATTTTGAAATCTGGAGAAACCGGGAAGTTGTTCCCGACGACGAACTGGAAGACTCCAACCTGCAAATCTCATTGACGGAAGCGCAAAAAATAGACCCCGATTACGAAGTCGGTGAGGAAATAACAGACGCGGTCGACTTTGCGGGTTTTGGGCGCCGTGCGGTTTTGAATCTTCGTCAAACCTTGTCTTCCAAGATTATGGAATTGCAAAAGGATACCCTTTATACCAAATACAAAGACCAGGTCGGGCAAATCGTTTCCGGAGAAGTATACCAGGTATGGAAGAAAGAAATTCTTTTGCTGGATGACGAAGGAAACGAGTTGATTCTTCCGAAATCCGAACAGATACCGGGCGACTTTTTCCGGAAAAACGAATCGCGCCGCGCCGTAGTGGTGAAAGTCGATAACCTGAATAATAATCCGAAAATCATTCTTTCGCGTACATCGAACTTATTTATGCAGCGGTTGTTTGAATTGGAAGTACCTGAAATCCACGACGGACTGATCACCATCAAGCGGATTGCCCGCATCCCGGGCGAACGGGCGAAAGTAGCCGTGGAATCCTACGACGACCGGATTGACCCGGTAGGCGCCTGTGTCGGCATGAAGGGCGCCCGCATTCATGGCATCGTCCGCGAATTATGCAACGAAAATATTGACGTGATCAATTATACAGCCAATATATCCCTGTTTATCCAACGCGCCTTAAGTCCGGCGAAAATTTCCTCCATCAAAATCCGCGAAGAAGATAAGAAAGCAGAAGTGTATCTTCGTCCCGAAGAAGTTTCCCTCGCAATAGGGAAAGGCGGATTGAATATCAAATTGGCAAGTATGCTGACCGAATATACAATTGATGTATTCAGGGATGTGGATATTGATGGAGAAGATATTTACCTGGATGAATTTTCCGATGAAATTGAAATGTGGATCATTGAAGCATTGAAAAATATCGGTTGTTATACTGCTAAAAACGTTTTGGCTATGGACCGGAACGAAATTATAGAAAAAGCGGATCTGGAAGAAAGTTCGGTAGACGAACTGCTCGGAATCTTAAAGTCCGAATTTGAAGAAGAATAACAATATTGATAGGCTCCTGTGCCGAGGAAATCCACAGGGCATATCAGCCCATTTGCAATCAGCATATTACAAATTATTATATGTCTATTAGATTAAACAGAGTAACACGAAATTTGAATGTAGGGCTTTCTACAGTAGTAGAATTTCTACAGAAAAAGGGATTTGCGACGGAAGCCAATCCCAATACGAAGATTAGTGATGAAGAATATGAACTCCTTATAAAAGAATTTAATAAGGATAAAAATCTGAAACTGGAATCAGAAAAAATTAGCCAAAAACGCCATCATAAAGAAAAGAAAGAAAGCATAGCCGCAGAAGGTTATGAAAACCAGCCTAAAAAAGTGGAAGAAATTAAAGTTGAAATTCCGGAAGATTTCAAACCCAAAGTAGTTGTGAAGGGTAAATTGGATCTGGAAACATTGAAAGAAAAGAAACCGGAGCCGAAGATTGTGGCGCCCGTAGAAGAAAAAACAACCGTAAAACCGGAAGAAGATCTTGAAAAAGAAACGGTAGAGGTTGTCCTTCCGGTAGAAGAAGAGAAACCGGAAGTTCCCGAAGAAAAAGAAGTTCCTTCCGAAACCGTTGAAGCAGAAGAAGTGACTGAAACGGGCCAAACAGAAGAAGTGCCGGAGATAACCGAACCGGAGATAATACCGGAAGAATCGGCAGAACCGGAAATACCTTCCGAAACGGAAGAAACAGGGGAAACGGAGGGAACAGACACCGGCGAGGTGTTCCGTTTGGAGCAACCGCGAGTTGAACAGATTAAACTTATTGGGAAAATCGATTTGTCGGACATCAATCTTTCGACCCGGCCAAAGAAAAAAACCAAAGAAGAAAAGAAAAAAGAACGCGCCGAAAAGGACCGGATGGAGAAAGAAAAGAAAGCCGCTTTAGCCGTAAATCGAAAACCGGAAGAAGAAGACCCCAAAGCCGAAAAGCGGGAGAAGCCGGTTCTGATGAAAAAAGCGGATTTGGAAGAAGCAAAGAAAAAGAAGCGGAATCGCATCAAACGGGAAAGGATAGACATCGAAAAAGGCATTCCGCCGGTCGCGCAGAAAAACAGCGAAAATCCCCGTTTGAAACTGCGTAAGCCCGCTTCGAAAAATGAAGTAAACGAAGAAGACGTTCAAAAGCAAATCAAGGAAACCTTGGCGCGCCTGACCAACAAAGGGCAAAAGAAAGGCGCGAAATACCGCAAGGAAAAAAGAGACGCCGTTTCGCAACGCCAGAGCGAACAGTATGAAATTGAACAGCAGGAAAGCAAGGTCATTAAAATCACCGAATTTGTTACCGCCAACGACTTGGCTAATATGATGAATGTGCCTGTCGTTCAGATTATATCTACCTGCATGGCGATTGGAATCATGGTTTCCATCAACCAACGGCTGGACGCGGAAACCATCAACATCGTTGCCGGCGAATTTGGATACAAAACGGAATACGTAAGCGCCGAAGTGGTGGAAGCCATTACGGAAGAAAAAGATAACGAAGAGGATTTGGCACAGCGTCCCCCGATTGTAACCGTGATGGGACACGTGGATCACGGAAAAACTTCGTTGTTGGACAATATAAGAAATACAAATGTGATAGCCGGAGAAGCCGGAGGGATTACGCAACACATCGGGGCGTACAATGTGGAATTGGCAGATGGGCGCAAAATCACGTTCCTCGATACTCCCGGACACGAGGCGTTTACCGCCATGCGTGCGCGGGGTGCAAGCGTAACGGATATTGCGATTATAATTGTTGCCGCCGACGACAATGTGATGCCTCAAACCGTTGAGGCAATCAACCATGCGGCAGCAGCAGGGGTTCCGATGATATTTGCTATCAATAAAATTGACAAGCCCGGAGCCAATCCCGATAAAATAAAAGAAACGTTGGCCGGTATGAATTATTTGATAGAAGAATGGGGCGGGAAATACCAATCCCAGGATATTTCTGCAAAGAAAGGAATCGGCGTACAGGAATTGTTGGAAAAGGTACTCTTGGAAGCCGAATTGCTGGAACTGAAAGCCAATCCGAAAAGGCGGGCGATCGGTTCGGTCATCGAATCTTCCTTAGATAAAGGCCGCGGTTATGTAGTCACCATGCTGGTGAAAAACGGTACGCTGAAAATGGGCGACGTTGTTTTAGCCGGTACGCATCACGGCCGCGTCAAGGCAATGTTCAACGAACGGAATCAACGAATTACGGAAGCCGGTCCCTCGGAACCGGTTTTAATCTTGGGATTGAACGGCGCGCCTCAGGCGGGAGATACGATTCACGTGATGGAAACCGAGCAAAATGCACGGGAGATTGCGACCAAACGCGAACAGTTGCAACGCGAACAGGGTTTGCGTACCCAAAAGTTGTTGACATTAGACGATATTGGGCGCCGGATCGCCATTGGAAATTTCCAGCAGTTGAATGTGATTGTAAAAGGAGATGTGGATGGTTCGGTCGAAGCGTTGTCGGATTCGTTGATACGCCTTTCCACCGAACAGGTTCAGGTCAATGTGATTCACAAAGGCGTCGGGCAAATATCCGAATCGGATGTTATTCTTGCGGCTGCCTCCGATGCCATTATCGTTGGGTTCCAGGTGCGTCCGTCGCAACTTGCCCGCAAGTCGGCCGAAAAAGAAGGAGTAGATATTCGTTTGTATTCCATTATTTACGACGCGATTGCCGAAGTAAAAGCGGCAATGGAAGGACTGCTTTCCCCCGAAATTAAGGAAGAAATTACGGCAAATGTTGAAATCCGTGAAATATTCAAAATTACCAAAGTGGGTACAGTGGCGGGATGTATGGTGAAGGAAGGTAAAATCAAACGTGGAAATAAAATCAGGCTGGTGCGTGACGGTATCGTTATCTACACCGGAGAATTGGGTTCGCTGAAACGGTTCAAAGACGATGTGAAAGAAGTTGCACAAGGTTACGAGTGTGGTTTGAATATTCATAACTTCAACGATATTAAGGTCGGCGACATTGTGGAAGCATTCGAAGAAATAGAAGTAAAACAAACGCTGTAAAGCGAGATTCCCGTTTCGCTTGGAGTGCCGGATGCACGGCAGATGAAGTAGAGCACATAAAATGAACTGGTTAGACGTAATAATTGTTATTTGCTTAGTAATAGGAATCATTAAAGGGCTGTTTGATGGAATCATCAAACAGCTTATTTCCGTTATCGCCTTGATATTGGCGGTTGTTTTGTCGGGAAGTGTTGCGACGTGGTTGCGTAAACTCACCTATATGTACTTTCCGGCCGAAAACTCATTTTCAGCAGGTACGATAAGCGCCATTTACTACGTTGCCGCTTTCATTATCATCATTATACTATTTGCTTTAGTGGCAAAATTTGTGGACAAGATAATCAATTATACGCCTGCCGAAATTTTCAACAGGCTGTTAGGCGCTCTGTTCGGGGCATTTATGTGGATGCTTTGTTTGAGTATATTTCTCAATATCGTAGCTGTTTTTGATTCCAATAATGCGCTGATTTATAAGCAAACTACGGAAAAATCCATTTACTACAACAGGGTGAAGAAAATTCTTCCGTCTGTTTATCCCTACATAAAAGAGTTTTTTAAGAACGCTTAGAATCCGGAAGAGAAAAACAGGCCATTCACCGGAAGGCAGAAAATCGATGCCTTTACAATGAAAGAAAGCATTTCAATGCAAATCGAAACTGAAAAACAGATTATGTCGGACGAAACTAACAATTTATTAAACGAACTGACGAACAAAGACTACGCGTATGGCTTTGTTACGGATATAAAAACAGACTTCATCCCTAAAGGGCTGAACGAAGAAATTGTTCGCCTTATTTCCGCAAAAAAGGATGAACCGGAATGGTTACTCGATTTCCGGCTGAAAGCGTACCGTTATTGGCTGACGTTGCGAATGCCCGAATGGGCGCACCTGGATATTCCTTCCATTAATTATCAGGACATTATTTATTATGCGTCGCCAAAGACCAAAGAAACTTCCAGGCATCCGGACGAAGTGGATCCCGAATTACTGAAAACCTTCGATAAGTTGGGCATCCCGCTGCATGAACAGAAAATGCTTTCCGGAATGGCGATCGACGCCGTGATGGACAGTGTCTCCGTCAAAACGACTTACAAGGAAAATTTAGCGGAAAAAGGGATTATTTTCTGTTCGTTCAGCGAAGCCGTACACGACCATCCCGATTTGGTAAAGAAGTACTTGGGAAGTGTGGTTTCTTACCGGGATAATTTCTTTGCCGCTTTGAACTCGGCTGTTTTCAGCGACGGTTCGTTTGTTTTTATTCCCAAGGGAGTCCGTTGCCCGATGGATTTGTCCACCTATTTCCGGATCAATGCGCGGAATACGGGCCAATTCGAACGCACGCTAATCGTCGCCGAAGAAGATGCTTACGTCAGCTATCTCGAAGGCTGCACCGCTCCCATGCGGGATGAAAACCAATTACATGCGGCGATTGTCGAAATTGTGGTCTTAGACCGGGCGGAAGTAAAGTATTCGACGGTTCAGAATTGGTATCCGGGGGATAAGAACGGCAAGGGAGGCATCTATAATTTCGTGACCAAAAGAGGCATTTGCAAAGGCGAATCGTCCAAAATTTCATGGACGCAGGTCGAAACCGGCTCTGCCGTCACATGGAAGTATCCGAGTTGTATTTTGGCCGGCGACAATTCTATCGGGGAATTTTATTCGGTAGCCGTCACCAATCATTTCCAGCAGGCGGATACCGGAACGAAAATGATCCACATAGGGAAAAATACCCGGAGCCGGATTGTTTCCAAAGGGATTTCTGCCGGAAAAAGCCAAAACAGTTACCGGGGACTTGTCCGGATTAACAAAGGAGCGGAAAATGCCCGGAACCATTCCCAGTGCGACAGCCTGCTGCTGAGCAATACCTGCGGTGCGCATACCTTTCCATATATGGATGTTCAGAACGAAACGGCTATCGTGGAACACGAAGCCACTACTTCCAAGATAAGCGAAGACCAACTGTTTTACTGCAACCAGAGGGGCATCCCGACCGAAGAAGCTGTCGGACTGATTGTGAACGGATATGCGAAAGAAGTCCTGAACAAATTACCCATGGAATTTGCCGTGGAAGCACAAAAACTGCTGTCTGTTTCGTTGGAAGGGAGTGTGGGATAAAACGTTTTACAGATAAAAGAAGAAAAACAGATTAAGATCGTGTTATGTTAACAATAAAAGATTTACATGCTTCCATTAATGGAAAAGAAATATTGAAAGGCTTGAATTTGCAGGTCAATGCCGGTGAAGTACACGCCATCATGGGACCGAACGGTTCGGGCAAAAGCACTTTGTCGGCCGTTTTGGTGGGGAACCCGGCGTTTGAAGTGACGCGGGGCGAAATCACCTTCAAAGGAGAACCGCTTACGGAATGTTCGCCCGAAGAACGCTCTTGCCGGGGAATCTTCCTGAGCTTCCAATACCCGGTAGAAATTCCCGGCGTAAGCATGGTTAATTTCATGCGGACGGCGGTCAACGAACACCGCAAACGCAAAGGGGAAACGCCCCTGACGGCGGGGGAATTTCTGAAAATGATGCGCGAAAAACAATCCGTCGTGGAATTGGACAAGAATCTGGTCAACCGTTCCGTGAACGAGGGATTTTCCGGAGGAGAAAAGAAACGCAATGAGATTTTCCAGATGGCTATGCTCGAACCGGAGTTGGCGATTCTGGACGAAACCGACAGCGGATTGGACATCGACGCCCTGCGCATTGTGGCGAACGGTGTCAACCACCTGAAGCGCCCCGGAAACGCCACGATAGTGATTACTCATTACCAGCGCCTGCTGGATTATATCCGTCCCGATGTTGTTCACGTCCTGTACAACGGGCGTATCGTCAAAACCGGCGGACCGGAGCTGGCGCTCGAATTGGAAAGCAAAGGTTACGACTGGCTAACGAAAGAATCGACATGCAGCAATACATAGATTTCTTCAGAACTCACCGGCAACAGATCGACGAATCGTGCGCGCCGGCGCTAAACTCCTTCCGGGAGAAGGCGTTCGATGTTTTCCGAAAAACCGGATTCCCGCCCTGCCCTTCCGAAGATTACCTGCATACGGACGTTGCGGCTTTGCTGAAAGACGACTTTGGGTTTTTCCTGAACCCGCCCGGACGAACGGTCGACCCGCACAAAGCATTCCGGTGCAATGTCGTCAACCTGAATGCGATAAAGCACTTTATCGTCAACGGGTATCTCCTCGAAACAAAGGACAACGCCCCCCTGCCGCAAGGCGTCTTTTCGGGTAGCCTCCATGTATTTGCCCGGCAACACCCCGAACTGTTCCTGAAATACTACAACCGCCTCGCCGGACAGGAAGAAGACGGACTGGCGGCTTTCAACACCCTGTTCGTTCAGGATGGCTATGTCCTGTATGTGCCGGAGCATGTAATCCTCGAAAACACCGTCCAGCTAACCGGCATCTCCGGCGGAAGCAGCCGGTCCCTGATCAACCGGCGCATTCTGGTTATCCTGGAAGCCGGCGCGCAAGCCAAATTGCTGCTCTGCGATCATACTTCCGACGAAAAGTCTGCCCCGGCTGTTACGCAGGTTGTCGAGGTATACGCCGGTGAAAACGCTCATCTCGACTTCTACGAATTAGAAGAAAGCGCTCCGGAGGCGGTCCGGCTGACCGGTAATTACATCCGGCAAGCGGCGGCTTCTCGTATGATAACAAACAGCATTACCCTGAGCAACGGCTTCACCCGCAACAACTACCGGATTGACCTGGCGGGCAGGCAGGCGGAAACTCGCCTCTACGGGATGGCGATTGCAGACGCCCGGCAAAAGATAGATACGTTTACGCGCATCAACCACCTCGTGCCCGAATGCCGGAGCAGCGAACTGTTCAAATACATTCTGGACGACGAAGCGACCGGGGCGTTCTGCGGCAAAATAATCGTTTCGCCGGACGCTCAGCGGACGGAGGCTTACCAGAACAACCGCAACCTGCTGGGAAGCCGCAACTGCCGGATGTATTCCAAGCCGCAACTGGAAATCTATGCCGACGACGTGAAGTGTTCGCACGGAATGACTACCGGCCAATTAGACGAAGCCGCTTTGTTTTACATGCGCTCGCGGGGAATCCCGGCGGACGAAGCTGCTTTGCTGCTCAAATTTGCATTTACAAGCGACGTCATACAGGGAATCCGACTGGAAGGATTGCGCGACCGCTTGAAATTACTGATAGAGAAACGTTTCAGAGGTGAATTAATTAAATGTCAAGGATGTATTTAAATATTGAAAACATACGGAAAGACTTTCCCATACTGACGCAGGAAGTCTACGGCAAACCGCTGGTCTATCTGGACAATGCCGCCACCACGCAAAAACCGCTGTGTGTGATCCGGAAGATAGAAGAAGTCTACACCACCATCAACGCCAACATCCACCGGGGCGTTCATTACCTGAGCCAGCGGGCGACCGAATCGCACGAAGAGGCGCGGAGAACGGTTCAGGATTATATCCACGCGGCATCGCCCGGCGAAATCATCTTCACACGGGGGGCGACGGAGGCGATCAACCTGGTTGCCGGCAGTTTTTGCCGCTCGCAGTGCAAGCCCGGCGACGAAATCATCCTTACGACGATGGAACACCACGCCAATATTGTCCCCTGGCAGATTCAACGCGACATCACGGGGATTGAGATCAAAGTCGTTCCCATCACCGAAACCGGTGAAATCCGCCCGGAAGATGTCGAAGAACTGATTTCCTCGCGTACCCGGCTGATTTCCGTCGCGCACGTCTCCAATGTCCTGGGAACGGTTAACCCGGTCGAGTCCATCATCCGGCTGGGACACAGCTACAACATCCCTGTCCTGATCGACGCGGCACAGTCGGTGCAGCATCTCCCGATAGACGTGCAGGCGCTGGATTGCGACTTCCTCGCCTTTTCCTCCCATAAGATGTACGGCCCTGCCGGAATCGGCGTCCTCTACGGCAAAGAAGCGTGGTTAGACCGGCTGCCCCCTTACCAGGGCGGCGGCGAGATGATTGCGCACGTCTCTTTCGAGAAAACTGCCTTCAACGAACTTCCCTTTAAGTTTGAAGCCGGTACGCCCGATTATGCCGGATCTACGGCTTTGGGCGAAGCCATCCGCTACCTCGGAAGCCTCGGACTGGAGAACATCCGCCGCTACGAAGAGCAACTGCTTCATTACGCAACGGATAAACTCCTCCAAATGGATAACATACAGATACTCGGCGCATCCCCGCAGAAAGGGCCGGTCATTTCATTCCTGGTAAAAAATATTCATCCATACGATATGGGGATGCTGCTCGACCGCCTGGGGATTGCCGTCCGCACCGGCCATCATTGCGCGCAGCCGCTTATGGATGCCTTTGGAATCGAAGGCACCTTACGCGCTTCATTTGCCTTCTACAATACGGAAGCCGAGATAGATGCCCTGGTTGCAGGGATAGGGAAGGTTTCCGGGATGTTTTGAAAAAGCGTTGGGTACAACGTGCATTTCTGCAAAATGCAAACGGGTCTATCATTCGTCCTAACGATAGACCCGTTTGTAGTAATTCATTAACAGGTAATCGGATTTACTTTTTAATGAATTTGTTGCTTGTCGTACGATTTCCCTCCCGAACGGTCATCAGGTACATCCCTTTCACCAGCGAAGCGACCGGGATAGCCTCACCGCCCGTTACGCCTGCTTGCCGGTAGACGATGCGTCCGGACAGGTCGCTGATCATAATATCCGCTTTCTCAACGTTGCCGATCCGAATGTAATCCGTTGCCGGATTGGGATAAACCGACGCCACCGGCTGGGCAATTTCCCGAATGCCTACCGTCGCGTTTACGTTAGCCCAGTCCTCGTAGGTTTCGGTATATTCCTCGTAGCCGTTCCTGCGGTGAGTGGTTTTTTTCGGGCGACCCGACGAGTCGTATTCACGGTCGTAGAAATGTTCCTCCGGAACAAAGTTGCCGTCCGGATCGGATTGGGTTCCCAAATCATAATAATGCACCAATGCGCCGTATTTATTGTACTCTATCCGGGTTTTCCTTTCCCGGTTCCCATCATTGGCAGAAACCTCCGTCGACTCCCATCCGCCGTTGGGAAGCCGGGTGAGTGTATTGCGGGAGTGTACCTGCCCGTCCAATGTGAGTGTTCGCGTCCACTCTCCCTTGGCGTCGTCTATCGTACAGGCATACTTTCCGGTCTTTCCCATAAGCGTCACGTCCATATCGGCAAACACGGTGTGCAACATGTAATCTTCCCAGGCATAAATGCCATTGCCGATACTTCCTTTGCTCGCATCCATCGGATAAAGGGTGTACGCATCGAAGTACTCCTGATTGATACGGGGAACGATATTGGTGAAGCTCGTGCCGTTGTCGATACGAATGTCCGTCAATTCGTTCAGTTTGCTGCCCCATGTGCAATGGAGATAAGACACTGCCCCACTGCCGTCGCTGCCGTAAGGCATCTTTGTCAGCCGCCCCTTATTGTCGAAGGAGTAATGGGGATCTACTTCCAGTTGACCGGTTTCGTAGTTCCACGTTTTCAGTCCGGTACGGATGCCGTTTTGATCGAGGATAGCTTCCTCTCCCCACGATTGCGTCCATTGGGTTGCTTGCGGGTTGAGGTATTCATACTTTTCAAACAATCTCATCCCGTTGTTGTCGAAACCGAATGTTTGACGATAACGCATGATGTCTGTTTCACTCCCGATTTTGCTGTACATTGTAATTTCCCGCTTGGAGGTGGCATACTCGCCGTTGGGCAGCAGGTGGTATTCCAACGCGACAATAGACTCCGGCAGGTACTTTCCCGATGCGGCATCCCGGTAAGAATACTGTTCCAATGTCATATTTCCCTGAAGGTCGTACTTGTATTCGATCTTCAAATTACGCTCGGCGCCGCGATACGCCACGGTAGGTAAATAAACATTTCCGGTACTCACTTGTCCTGAGAGAAGAAAGCAGGACATCATCACAAAATAGCTAAGTTTTTTTTTCATAATTATAGAAATTAAATGGTAAATAAAGGGGCTGGTCAAAGCCCTGCGCGGCAAAAATAGGAAAACGATCCTTAACTTCCAAAAAAAAAGCAACACTTCCGGGGGACACTCCGTGTCTTTTAGCGGCTTAAGTAATTCGATTTATTTTTTTTGTTTTCGGAAGTTCCCGGAGGCATGAATTCAGTTGTAAAATGACTTTTGCCCCGGGCAAAACCTTGAATTCAGTTGCAAAATAGCTTTTGCCCCGGGGCAAAACCTTGAATTCAGTTGTAAAATAGCTTTTGCCCTAGGGCAAAACCTTGAATTCAGTTGCAAAATAGCTTTTGCCCCGGGGCAAAACCTTAAATCCAGTTGCAAAATAACTTTTGCCCCGGGGCAGAGGCGCAGCCTCTTTTATAATTTTAAAGGAGTACGGTGTATCTGCTTGGCTGCGGCGGCATAGCCACTTTTATATTTTAATGAGGTTGGGATATAGGGGATAATGTCTTTGTGGCTACTGGTTGTTTTGGCGGCGCAGCCGCTTTTACTTCTATTTGCGAAGTATAGGATACGGCATCGCATGTTTCATTACACCTTATATATAGGTATAGAATGATGATAATCCGCAGCCTCTTTAAAATACAAAAGCGGCAGCGCCACCGGCACCGCCGCAAATTATAAAAGACACTGCGTGTCCGGCGCCTATTCCAACGCCGTCCGTAGCCAGCTCAATAGTTTCTGTTCCTTTTCGATAGCCTTTTCTTCTATGAAATCGCACTCCTTTTTCATCCTGTCCGCATACTCCGCGTCGAGAATAGAGGAAAGGTTGATCTTCACATTCAGCAAGGCACCCAATACGGCTGTCCGGGCGCACATCATGGCGACGCCGGCGTCAGTCACCGCGTTCTGATTCCCCGTTTTTGCCACCATGCTGACGAAGTCCATCATCTTATACGCTTTTCGCGCTACCTGGAGCGGTATTTCCGCCGCTATTTTGGTCGCCGCCTGAATTTCCTGCGTCCGGACGGCTTTCTCTTCCTCGCTCTCTTTCGGCAACTTATACGCCGAAAAGACCGCATCGTAAGCCTCCGAATCGGCGTCTATGTATCCGGCAAATTCGTCCAAATAAGAATTGAACACGACCGCCATTTCTTTCATGTTTTCTTCCTGGCCGGCATATTTCTTTCTTCCGATGGTCAGGTTGGTAACCATTTGACCCAAAGCGGCACTCAAAGCGCCGCAAAGCGCCGAGATGCTTCCTCCGCCCGGAACGGGATCGTCGCCGGCGGTGACTAATAAAAATTTTTTAACGGCTAATTCTGATAGTGATTGCATGTTATTTTGATTTATAAATTAACTTTTGATGGTTTTCTTTACGCAATTCATCCCTGCATAATAGGGTAAAAACCGGTAGGAGGGATATGCTAAAATAAGGATGTCGCCTTTTTTCCCCACGTCGATGCTTCCGATGCTTCCGGCTTTTCCCAGCGCAGCCGCCGCGTTGATGGTCAATGCGGTAACGGCTTCTTCGGGCGTCAGGTGCATCCGGATACATGCCAGCGCGATCGTCAGCGGAATGGAATGTGTGAAACAGCTTCCCGGATTGAAGTCGGTCGCGATGGCGACGGCGCAACCGGCATCGATCATTTTCCGTCCCTGCGCGTATTCTTCCCTTAAAGAAAAGGCGGTGCAGGGCAGGAGCGTGGCGACCGTGTTGCTTTTTGCCAGCGCTGCGATTCCTTCTTCGGACGCGCGCAGCAAATGGTCGGCGGACAATGCGTTTTGTGCGGCGGCTAATTCCGCTCCGCCGGTCGTTACGATTTCGTCGGCATGCAGTTTGAGCCGGAACCCCATCGCCCGGGCGGCTTCCAGGAAGCGGGCGGTGTTTTCGATGTTGAACACTCCTTTTTCGCAGAAAATATCGCAACATTCCGCCAGGTTTTCCCGGCGGACGACGGGCATAACTTCTTCCAGCATAAACGCGATGTACGTCTTTTCGGTGTAGCCCTCCGGGACGGCGTGCGCCCCCAGGTAGGTGGCGACGATGTCTACCGGATGCGTGCCCAGTTCCTGCATTACGCGTAGCTGTTTCAACTCCGTTTCCCGGTCCAGCCCGTAGCCGCTTTTCCCTTCCACGGTGGTCACGCCCATTTCAAACATCCGGTCTAAACGGCGTTGCGCCAAGGCTTTCAGTTCCCCGGCGGATGCCCGGCGGGTCGCGTCGACCGTGCGGTAAATCCCGCCGCCGCGCTGCATAATCGACAGGTAGCTGTCGCCGTTCATGCGCCACGCGAACTCTTCTTCGCGGTAGCCGGCAAACACGAAATGGGTGTGCGAATCGATAAACCCGGGCAACACTGCGTTGCCGCCGGCGTCGATTCGTTCGTAGGTTTTCGTGCCGTCCAACGGTAAATCACGGCAACGTGCGCCGGCGTAGGCGATGATTCCGCCGGTGACGACGACCGTTGCGTTTTCGACGATGCCCAGGTCGGACATTTCTTTGCCGTGCTTGGCGGAAAAGCCGGAGCAAGTCACTAACTGTCCGATATTTTCGATGATATAGTTTTTCATTCCATTAAATGGGATTCCAATATTTGTTTGATTTCAAAATTTTCCAGTCCCAGGTAGTAGGAAGCCGTGTCGACGACCGCCTGCAACGGCACCAGCCCGATTAATTCGCTTCCGGCGATGGATATGCCGTACCGCTGCGCCTCGAAACGGATCATTTCGACTGCCTGGTAGACAGCGGTTTTGGTGTAATCCGTCAGGTTCATGGACACTTGCACCTGGTTTTTCTCTTTCAATTCGACGCCCATTGCTTTGCAGAAGCGCAACCCGCCGCCGAGAAAGCGCACTTTCTTCGCGATTTTGTCTGCGATTTCCAACCGGTTGCTGTTCAGGTTTACGTTGAAGGCGATAAGGGGCATCCTTGTGCCGACGGCAACGACTCCGGCGGTCGGGTGCCGTTCGTCCGGACCGAAATCGGGTTTCCATTCCGGCTGTTTGATCTTTTCCGCCCATCCTTCAAACTCGCCTTTGCGGATTGCTGCCAGGTTTTGGCGGTGGTCGGCGGTGGCTGATTTTTCGTACAGAAAGACCGGCAGGCGGTATTTTCCGGCGATCTGTTTCCCGGTTTCCTTTGCCAGCGCGTCTGCCTCGCTTACGGTGATGCCTTTCACGGGGATAAACGGAATCACGTCGACCGCGCCCATCCGCGGATGTTGCCCGTTGTGCTTAGTCAGGTCGATTTCTTTCACGGCAATGCCCACGGCTTCGACGATCGCTTCCCGGACGGCTTGCGGTTCGCCGATCAGGGTGACGACCATCCGGTTGTGGTCTTTGTCGTTGCTGTAATCCAGGAGTTTGATGTTTTCTTTTGCGCGGAAGGTGTTGACGATTCGCTCTACTTTTTCCGGGTCGCGTCCCTCGCTGAAGTTGGGGACACATTCGATAATTTTATTCATAATAAAGTATATTAAGTTGTATGTTATTGTTTTTCGGGATCAATCGATTTCTTCTCTCGTCCGGTTTTTTTTTCGGCACAAATATAGATTAATTTTCCCTGAAAACCTAACTGGCGGGACACGCCGACTCATTTTGTTATTAGAGAATAAATTATTTCCTTTGCAAGAAAAAACAAATATACAAAATCATGACAGATAGCAAAATGCGATTCCTCCTTCCGACAGTATTCCTGTTCCTCACCGCCGCATTGCCCGCGCAGGACATTTACGACCTGAAACGCGTCCTGGAAACCGGGCTGGAGCAAAACTACGACATCCGGATCATCCGCAACGAACAACAGATTACCGACAACAACGCAACCCTGGGTAACGCCGGGATATTGCCGGTCCTGGACGCCAACGCGGGATACAACGCCTCGCTTTCGGATGTGAACCAGCGCCAGGCAGACGGCTCCACCACGCGGAACCATTCGGTGTTTAACCAGGGCGCCAACATCGGCTTGAACCTGAACTGGACTGCTTTCGACGGCTTCCGGATGCAGGCGGAGTACGACCGGCTGAAAGAATTTCAACAGATGGGCGAGCTGAACACCCGGCTGTCCATCGAAAACCTTATCGCCGGATTGACCTCGGAATACTACAATTACGTCCGGCAGAATTTGCGGCTTAAAAACCTTAAGTACGCCGTTTCGCTTTCCCGGGAACGCCTGCGGATAGTGGAAGCGCGTTACAACATCGGCTCCATGTCGCGCCTGGATTTGCAGCAAGCCCGGGTGGACTTCAACGCCGACAGTTCCAGCCTGATCAAACAGCACGAAGCCGTAAACACCTCCGCCATCGTACTGAACCAGTTGATGGCGATGAACGACGTTTCGCAGAAACCGGCGGTTTGCGATACGCTGATCGAATCGGATGTCCTGCCGTCCGAGCAGTCCCTGTGGGAAAAAACCCTGGCGGTAAACGCCCGCCTGTTGCTCTCGGAAAAGAATAAAACGCTGAGCGAGCTGGACCTGAAAGCCTTTCGTTCGCGCAATTTCCCCTACCTGAAGTTGAACATGGGCTACGGCTACACCCATAATTTTTACGAGGCATCGAGTGTGAAACAACAGGGCAACCTGGGACTCAATTACGGCTTTACCCTGGGATACAGCCTTTTCGACGGCATGAACCGGAAACGCGAACAGAAAAATGCCCGCGTCGCCATCCAAAACCGCGACTGGGAACACCAACAACTGGAACTGGCGCTGAAAGCCGACCTCTCGAACAGGTGGATGGCTTACCGGAACAACCTGCAACTGATTGACCTCGAAAAAGAAAACCTGGAAGTAGCGCGCGAAAATTACGAGATAGCCATCGAACGCTACCGCTTGGGCGATTTGTCGGGCATCGAACTAAGGGAAGCGCAAAACAGCTTGCTGGAAGCCGAAGAACGCCTGTTGCAGGCGCAGTTCAACACCAAACTTTGCGAAATCTCCCTCTTTCAAATATCCGGACAGATTGGGCATTACTTAGAGTAAGGAAGGTTGCTCAGGCAGGCAAAGCAATCCTGAGCCGTTCTTTGGCGAGCAGGGTATTCGGAAAGATTTCTTTTGCCTCGTCCAACAAAATCTTTTCATCCGGGTAACGCGCCGAAAAGTGACCCAGCAGCAGCCGCTCCACGCGGGCGGCGCGGGCAATCAGGGCGGCCTGCTGCGCGGAAGAATGATACGTTTCTTGGGCTCTTGCCAGGTCTTTGTGACTGAAGGTGGCTTCGTGGTAGAGCAGGTTAACGCCTTCGATCAGCGGGACAATCGATTCGTCGTAAGCGGTATCCGAGCAATAGGCGTATTTCTGCGTGGGACGCGGCGGCAGGGTCAGGCGCGCGTTCGGAATCACCTCGCCTTCGGGCGTGACAAAGTCCTCCCCCTCTTTGATGGCGTTGATCCGGGCGAACGGAATCCGGTAGAAGTCAAGCATGTTCCGGCGGATGTGCGCGCTTTTCGGTTTTTCTTCAAACAAAAACCCGGCGCTGGGAACCCGGTGTTTCAGCGGAATGGTGGTCACTTTCAGCGTGCGGTCTTCGAAGATT
The DNA here is from genome assembly GCA_031255425.1 of Dysgonamonadaceae bacterium. Taxonomy (GTDB): domain Bacteria; phylum Bacteroidota; class Bacteroidia; order Bacteroidales; family Azobacteroidaceae; genus Azobacteroides. The sequence continues at coordinate 9,757 of JAIRSN010000002.1, read as the reverse complement.
TGTTCGCTCACAGCGGGGTCGAACGAGTGGAAAAGAACCTGATACGGAAGCTCCTTGCAGAAATAATCCGGCAGGAACGAGAACACCTTTCCGGCATCCGGCTGGGCGTAGATGTGCAGGTCGGCGGTCCGTCCCAACAAACCCAGCGTAGAGATCAGCCCCGGTAGCCCAAAGCAATGGTCGCCGTGCAGGTGGGAGATGAAAATATGATTCAGCCGGCTGAAATTGAGCTTCATGGCGCGGAACTGGAGTTGCGTCCCCTCGCCGCAGTCGATCAGGAACAACTTTTCGCGCAGGTTAATCACTTGCGCACTCAAACAGTGCCGCGTGGTGGGAAGGGCGGAACCACAGCCCAATACGTTTATTTCAAATCGTTCCATCTTATTCGATTCCTATCAGTTTGTGTATTTGCAGGCTCAAACGCCACTGCGGATGCTGTTTGATTTGTTCCACGCAATAAGTTATGTTTTCTTTTGTAGCCGCTTCGTCTGCCGTAAATACCGGGCTGAGAAAGTAATGGCACGCCTCCGGCAGGGAGAGAACCGGGGGAATCGCGTCGCCCTTTTGCACCGGCAACCGGACTTCGTCCACCTGCGGGTTTACCGCCTTCGCGTAACCGGAATCCCCCTTCGGGCTGACGACGGTATAGTCCAGCCAGCCGGACAACTTCCGGTGTCCGTTGCTTTCGATGGCTTGCGAAAAGCCTTTTTCTTTGAAAAACAATCCGATTGCGTCCGTCAGTTGCAGGGTGGGTTCTCCGCCCGTCCACACGATTTTCCGGCAGGGGAATTGCCGGATAAACGAAAGGATTTGCCCGGCGGTCATCTCCCTGCCTTCGGCGAAATCGGTGTCGCAGAAGGCGCATTTCAGGTTGCATCCCGCCAGGCGGATAAAGACGGAGGCTTCGCCCTGCCGCCCGCCTTCTCCTTGCAGGGAATAGAAGATTTCGTTTACATTAAGGTTCATAGATACAGGACGTTTGAGGCGTTTCGCTTACTTCCACCGCATACAGTTCGGGGATTTCCGGCTTAAACTTTTCGTAGATAAACCGGGCGATGTTCTCCGATGTCGGCGCGCCGGGAATCCGGTCGTTCAGGTGGCGGTGGTCCAGCGTTTCGTCGATGTATTGTTTCACGATTTTCAAGGCTTTGTAGTCTTTCACAAAGCCATAGGCATCCAATGTTTCCGATTTCAGGTGAACGGTGACGACGTAGTTATGCCCGTGCATCCGGGCGCAGGGATGCTCCTTTTCCAGCAGGTCCAATACATGGGATGCCGAAAACGAAAACTGTTTGCTAATCTTGTACATGCGGTTTATTTGTTACTTGTTTTTTCCTGCGCGGAATATAATTTGCCGATGGCGGATTCCAGCGATTCCGTCGGTTCGATAATGTTGTAGGCGCCCCAGAAATCGGCGTCGTAATACAGCATCACTTCATCGCCCAGGGATTTCCGGGTGGAGAAAGCGTTCTTCCCGGCGATTCCGGAAACGTTTTCCTGTTCCCTTCCGGTCACAACCATCTCGCTGGTTACCGTGTAACGGGTGGAAAACAGCCTTTTTTTCCAGTCGCACTTGAACTGAATCTCGTTGCGGATGTAATTCAGGTGCGTTTTGCCTTCCTGTTGTTTGTAGGAGACGATGTACGCGATGTTGTCCGGGGTAAACCGCAGTCCTCTGGGTTTGTTTTTCAATATAAGGTCTGTCACTTTGGCTTTGTCGCGCATTTCCATGTTAAATTCGATCCGCGTAAAGGACAGGGTTTCCTGATCAATGTAAAAGATGCCCGAATAAAGCGGTTGCGAGGTGATTCCCTGCGGTTTGAATTGCACTGCGTATTGCAGCCGGTCGTCGATGGAGACGGCGTCCTTCAATTGATAAGCATAAAAAGGAAGACATTCCTTGTCCAGCAACACTTCCGGATTTTTCACCACATCCATAAAGACCGCCATATTCGGTCCGCCGAGCAGTTTTACCGCCAGCGTATCTTTCTGGCGCGGACTCAACAGCTTCCTGCCTTTCAAGACCTGCACCCTGTCGCCCGCGGCATTCCGGAGGTAGGAGGATTTGTAGATGTCCATCACCGCTTCGGAAATGTTGATGTACTTTTTCCCCTTCTGAATCGTTTCCCGGTAAAACGCTTTCAGCAACTGGGGCGCCGGACTGTAATTGTGTTCGATCTGATCGATGGCTGCCTCGATCAGGTCTGCCGGGTTTTTCCAGCTTAAAACTTCGATTTCTTTCAATTCGATGGGATGCGGGGAAAGATAGAAGACCCGGTCCGGCGGGGTCGCCTGCGTGATGTCGTACCGGGCATTGTAGTATCCGATACAGGACAATTCGATTTCCGTCACGGGCAGGTCTTTATTTATTTTGAGTACAAATTCGCCGTCCGCATTGGCGATCGTCGCCACGTTGGTTCCCACGGCAGCGACCTGGACATATTCAATGCTTTTCTTATTCTTCGCGTTTTTCACGGTCCCGCCGATCCTGTAAAATGCTTCTTCGTTTTGGGACAATGCCATCCGGGGAACGACGACCAGGAAGCTCAGCAAAATCAATTCGAACTGCCTTTTCATGTGTAGTAATTATTGAGTTGTTTGATTTTTATCACCTTAGCAGGCAAAGGTAAGGATACATTTGGTATATTACAAAACTTTCCATACTTTTACGTCCAAATTTTAACTTTATATCATTATGTCAGTTGTAAAACCATTTAAGGGCATTCGCCCGCCTAAAAAGTATGTAACCGAGATCGCTTCACGTCCCTACGACGTATTAAGTTCCGAAGAAGCGCGCGAAGAAGCCAAAGGAAACGAAAAATCACTCTACCACATTATCAAACCCGAAATCGACTTCCCCGCCGGAAAGGACGAGCATGATGCGGATGTTTACCAAAAAGCCGTCGACAATTTCCGGAAGTTCCAGGAAAACGGGTGGCTGGTACAGGATGAAAAGGAAAACTACTACATCTATGCGCAAACGATGAACGGCCGCACGCAATACGGCCTGGTCGTCGGTTCGTATGTCGGGGATTACCTGAGCGGCGTGATCAAAAAACACGAGTTGACCCGCAAAGACAAAGAGGAAGACCGGATGAAACATGTGCGCATCAACAACGCCAATATCGAACCGGTTTTCTTTGCTTATCCCGAAAATCCGGAGCTGGACCGCATCGTCCGGGAAGTTGTCCGGAAAGCGCCCGAATACGATTTTGTTTCTTCCGACGCCATCGGGCATCATTTCTGGGTTGTCGACGACGAAGCGGCCATCCAACGGATCACGGCGATTTTTGCGGCGATACCTTATTTATATATCGCGGACGGTCATCACCGTTCGGCGGCGGCGGCGCTGGTGGGTGCGGAAAAAGCCAGGCAAAATCCGCATCATACCGGAAAAGAGGAGTACAATTACTTCATGGCGGTCTGTTTCCCCGACAATCAGTTGAAAATCATGGATTACAACCGCGTGATAAAAGACCTGAACGGACTGACGCCCGCCGGGTTCCTGCACGCGCTTTCCGAAGATTTCTACGTGACCGACAAAGGCGAGGCAATCCATCACCCGGAAAAACTGCATCAGTTCGCCCTCTACCTGAACAAGCGTTGGTATTCCCTGGAAGCCAAACCGGAAACATACGACGACAACGACCCGATAGGGGTATTAGACGTCACGATTTCGTCCAACCTTATTCTGGATAAGATCATCGGGATAAAAGACCTGCGCACCGACAAGCGGGTCGACTTTGTCGGCGGCCTGCGCGGTTTGGAAGAGTTGCAAAGGCGGGTCGACAGCGGAGAGATGGCAGCGGCGCTGGCGCTGTATCCCGTATCGATGAAGCAGTTGATCGACATCGCCGACACCGGCAACATCATGCCGCCCAAAACAACCTGGTTCGAACCGAAACTGCGCTCCGGACTGATTATCCACAAGCTGGAGGATTGAACGGGTTTTTGTGCGCAGCAGGAATCGATGAAGGCGTCCAAAAAGGATGCCTTCATTTTTATAACTGCCGGGCGGGTACCGTATCCCATACGCCCCGGATAACAACGCGGGGCAGTAAAGAATCCGCAGATATTCAAAACTATTTCGTACATTTGCTGCCATAGAATACGAAAGACATGCTTACCATCAAAAAATTAGTACAAAAAGACGCCTTTTTCCTGTTGGCGGGACCTTGCGTCATCGAGAGCGAAGCGATGGCGCTGGCGATTGCCGAGAAAATCGCGACAATTACCCAAAGAATGGGTATCCCTTATGTATTTAAAGGCTCCTTCAAGAAAGCCAACCGGTCGAAAGTGGACTCGTTTACCGGAATCGGCGACGAAAAAGCGTTGAAAATCCTGGGAAAGGTGCGGGACACGTTCCATATACCGGTGGTCACGGATATACACGAAAATTGCGACGCTGCCCGGGCGGCGCAGTATGTGGATATGTTGCAGATACCGGCTTTCCTTTGCCGGCAGACCGACCTGTTGGCGGCGGCTGCCCGGACGGGACGGGTGGTCAACATCAAAAAAGGACAGTTCCTTTCGCCTGCCGCCATGAAGTTCGCCGTGCAGAAGGTGGTCGACAGCGGAAACGACCAGGTCTTGCTCACCGAAAGAGGCACGACCTTCGGATACACGGATTTAGTAGTTGATTACCGGGGGATACCGGAGATGCAGGCGTTCGGCTTTCCCGTTGTGATGGACGCGACACATTCGCTGCAACAACCCAACCAGGCGAGCGGTGTGACCGGTGGGATGCCCCAACTGATTGAAACAATCGCCAAAGCAGCCATCGCCACCGGTGCGGACGGCTTGTTTATCGAAACGCATCCCGAACCCTCAAAAGCCTTGTCGGACGGGGCAAACATGTTGCCCCTCGACCTGCTGGAACCGCTGCTTGCCAAACTGCTGCGGATAAGAAAAGCGCTCTGACGCGCCCACCCACCTGTTATTCAATCCTTATTTTGATGCCGGCATTGACGACAAACCCGTCGAGCGGAGCGTAAATGTCTTTGAAGACCGGATCGGCAACCGCACCCGTGTAGATGCTTTCGAAGCGGGTTTGCCGCGTATCCGTAAAGTTCTCGAAGTTGGCATAGACCGAGAAATGTTCCCATATCTTTTCCGCCATAGCGCCGCAGATCCAGTAACTCCTGCCGGTAGACCGGTCGCTGAGCTGCTGCGGGCTGTAATAGTAAGCCTCCAGCCCGATTTTCCAACTGTCTTCCCGTTCGTACATCAGTACATTGTTCAGCCGGTGCTTGGACGTGAAGGGATTCGGGGAACGTGTCCCGTTTTCATTCACCGCGGCGTCTGTAAACGTGTAGCCGACAAAGAGGGTGAAATCGTCGTAACGGACTTTCAGGTTTGTTTCCGTCCCTTTGGTGTCTATGTGCCCGCCGATGTTCCGGAATTGGTACATCCCGGCGCCGGAACGTTCGAGCAGGAGCGGGTGGTTGAGCCGCGTGTAGAAAAACAGTTGGTTGACGGACAGGAACACCGCCTCGCCGATTGCCGTCCGGTAGTTGACGTCGGCATTGGCGCCGTTGCTCCGTTCCAGTTTGTGCTGCCTGTTGTCGACGGGCAAGACGTTCCGGTAATGGATGCGCTCGCTTTCCTCCGTGAAGATGGTCGGCGTCTTGTAGCCCAAGCCGTAGCCGATGCGCGACGACCATTTCCGGTTGAAATAAAACAGCGTGGACACGCGCGGCAGCAGGGCAAAGCCGTATCCCTCAACATAATCGCCGCGCAAACCGCTTTCGAGGCTGAAGTATCTCGTGATTTTCGCATCGCCCTGGACGAAAAGCCCGCCTGTCGTCCGGCTGTAATCGCGCGACGGCCCGCCGGCGGCTTGCTTTTCCCAAAAACGGTCTGTCCACAGGTTGGCGCCCGCCACCCATTCGACCGTTTCCAGGGTACGTAAATAATTGATTTCGGAGAAAGAACCGCTCTGGCTGCCGTCGAACCGGTAGTCCGGAACGGCAATGAGGCGGTGAAAATAATGGTAACTGCTGCGGAACCGCCACTTCGACCGTTCGTTCGGCCGGTGTTCCGCCGAAAGTTGCGCGCTCATCCGTTGCGTTTGATTGTCTTCGAAATACCGGGACTCGCCGCGGTTTTTGAGGTAAAGCATGTCGCCGCCCAAACGGTCTTCGACGGTGGCGTTTATTCCGGCATCTAATTTTGTTTTCGGGCCGAAAGACACAAACAGGCGCGGGTTCAGGTTGTAGCGTTCCACCTTCGGGATTGCCGAAAAACCGTTGCCGGCGGGGTCGTAAGCCGCGTTGCTGTTGCGCGAAGCGAAGACCGTCAGCCCGGTTTTCTCAAACTGTTGCGCGAAGAAGCCGTTCAGGTCTAATCCCAGCGCCGACGTACCGTTGAGGTGGAAGGTCAATTCCCGTTCCGGCCGCGGCGCTTTGGAGATCAGGTTGACCAGCCCGGCAATGGCGCCGCCGCCGTAGAGCGTGGAGGCCGACCCTTTGATGATCTCAACCTGGTTCAGGTCGAGCGGCGGAATCTGCAAAAGCCCCAGCCCGCTTGCAGCGCCCGAATAGAGCGGGAATCCGTCCTTGAGGATTTGCGTGTACCGCCCGTCCAGCCCCTGGATACGGATGGAGGCGTTGGCGGAGATCGGCGAGGTTTGTTGCGTCTGGATGCCGGTACTTTCGTTGAGCAGCATCCGGATGTCGCCGGGTTTCATGTTCCCTTTTTCGTCCAATTCATCGCCGGTGATAAACTCGATCCGGGTCGGAATGGCTTCGATGCTGCGCGTGCTGCGCATGGAGGAGACAACGATTCCTTCTATCACATAGCTTTTTGTTTCAAAATCTTCTGTGTCCGGATCCACGCCGGGTTGTGCCGGGAGTGTACAGTGGACAATCAGCAGGGCAAGTAAAAACAGCTGTTTCATTTTATTTGTTTAAAGGATTTATAAATATGGAATGATTTTCTCTAATTGATTGCTCCGCGAACCTTTGACCAGGATGTGGTAGCCTTGCGGAGGCGCGGTTTGTAAGGCATTTATTAACTCGGTTGTGTTCGCAAACAGTTGCCATTCGGGATTGAGCGCAGAACATTCCGTGAAGTTTTTCCCAACCAGCCGGACGGTCACCGGCGATTCGTTCAGCCGGTCTACCAGCCGTTGATGTTCCTCCCGCGCACAGGCGCCCAACTCGTTCATTTCGCCCAGTATCACCATTTTGGGGGCAACCGGCAGGGCGGTAAAGTTGTCCAGCGCCGCCTGCATACTGCTGGGATTGGCGTTGTAGGCGTCGATGATCAGCCGGTTGCGGTCGGTGGCACGGTTTTGCGAGCGGTGGTTGTCCGGCGAATAAGCGGCGATGGCGGCATTGATTTTCCCGCTTTCCACTTCGAAATAAGCGGCGATACAGATGGCTGCCAGCACGTTTTCCAGGTTGTAAGCTCCCGCAAGCCGGGTGGACAGGCGGTTTGTTTCCTCTCCTTTTTGCCATTCCAGGTCCAGGGCGGGCGCCGCCGCAAGGATTTTCCCCCAGACAAAAGCGCCGGGCGTTTCGCCGTAGGAAATCGTTTGCAACGTGCGGTAGTAAGCGCTCAGGAGCCGGTTGCCGGGGTTGCCGAAGACCGTTCCGTGCTTTTCGCGCAGAAAATCATACAGTTCCGTCTTCGCGCGGACGACCCCCTCCAGGGAACCGAAGCCCTCCAGATGCGCCTTTCCGACATTGGTAATCAATCCGTAGCGGGGGTCGGCAATCCGGCAGAGCGCGCGGATCTCCCCCGGATGGTTGGCGCCCATTTCGATGATGGCGAAAGCATGTTCCTGCCTCAGTTGCAACAGCGTCAGGGGGACGCCGATGTGGTTGTTGAGGTTGCCTTGCGTATACAGGACCTTGTATTGGGCGGACAGGGCGGCGGCGGCCAGTTCCTTCGTCGTCGTCTTCCCGTTGGTTCCGGTGACGGCGATAACGGTTGCCGGCATCTGTTGGCGGTGATGCCGGGCGAGCGCTTGCAACGTCTGCAAAACGTTGTCCGTCCGGATGATCCGGGGGTCTTCCGGCAAATCGCTCCGGTCGCCCACGGCACAAACCGCGCCGGAAGCAAGCGCCTGCCCGATGTAATCATTCCCGTCGAACCGGTCGCCTTTCAGGGCAAAGAAAATCGCCCCGCCGGTGCAGCAGCGGCTGTCTGTCGCCACGGCCGGGTGTTGCCTGAAAATTTCGTACAGTTGATCTATTTGCTTGTTCATATCAATTCAAAGTCACACGGTTGTCTTTTTTGTTCAAAAAACCTCGCAAAGATAACAACATTTTTTGAAACACCGCCCGCCAAATAATCAGGGGCGATCGACTGTCCGCTTCAGCATCGATCACCCCCTTCTCTCACAACTCACTCACACAACTTTTATTTCTTAAAATCCGGCGCGGTAAAGCCACACAACGATGAATATATAAACATGATATAAAACGACTCTTTTGAGCAAACGAACTTAGCGTTGATGGAAAGATTTTGGCTTTGCTCAAAAGAAACTTTACCGGCGCCGGAATACTTGATTGTATCCGTTTGTCCCACCGCTTTAAAAAGCCAAAGCGTGGGACATGTAATTTTATTCGTTATTGAGGTCTTCAACTACCCATTCCACAAATAAGTTACACCCACGCATCCACGCGAGCGCCGACTCATTTATTCTTATGGAAATAGAAATTGTTGAAGTTTCAATAACAAGAATAAACAGCTTAACGCTTTTCTAAAATCCAACTATGTCAATTAACTCACTGTTCTTTAATCAACTTTTTGATAAAAACGTTGCAAAAATAATGAAAATCTTTGAAAATACAATGCCCTGCCTTCTTAAAATGCAAAAGCGGCTGCGCCGGCGACCCGGAGGGTCGAATATGAGTAACCCCGGGTGCAAACCCGGGGAGAATATGCCTCCCCGACCCCCGACCCTGAAAGGGTCGAATAACCCAGCCCAACGGCAACGCCTTGGGTCGCGGTATCCGGCGAGGAATGCAGCCCGCAAAACCTCATTTCTACCTAATTTTAATAACAGTAGAGATAAGCAGATATAATCTATATCCTAACCACATTAAAATATAAAAAAGTACGGTGTATTTGCCACGCATGGGGAGACTGCTTCCTAAAATATAAAAGCGGCTGCGCCGCCGGGAACTCCCGAAAGTATAAATACAGTTGGAAAAATGCTTTCGGGAGTTCCCGAAAGCATGAATTCAGTTGTAAAATAACTTTCGGGAGTTCCCGAAAGCATGAATTCAGTTGTAAAGTAACTTTCGGGAACTCCCGAAAGCATGAATTCAGTTGTAAAATAACTTTCGGGAACTCCCGAAAGCATGAATTCAGTTGTAAAATAACTTTCGGGAGTTCCCGGCGACGCAGCCGCTTTTATATTTTAGGGAAGCAGTCCCCTGTGCGTAGCAAATACACCGTATTTTTTATATTTTAATGAGGTTTTAGAGACTGCGTCCCTTTGGTTCCGTAGCCAAGCAGATACATCGCACCTCTTTAAAATTATAAAAGCGGCTGCGCCGCCTGCTGAGGTTGTTACTCCTTTAAATTATAAAAGAGGCTGCGCCTCTAAAAGACACTGCGTGTCCTTTATACAGGAAAGAAAAAAGATATTTGTTTATTTGGAAAGACGCATTACATTAAAAAATTTATTCTAAATTTGCATTTCCTTACAAACAGCTATAAATAGAGGAATGATAAAAACAAAAGAAACCCTAAAGTACAAAAGGATTGTAATAAAAATCGGCAGCAACGTGCTGACCGGCGC
>JAIRSN010000154.1 GCA_031255425.1 Dysgonamonadaceae bacterium | reverse complement strand
AATGCCGCGATCGAATTTCAACAGTATTTTTTCCTGCGCACGTCCGAAAAATCGGACCGGCCGAAGGAACGAATGGCGGATATTCGCAACCGGATCGACGCTGTTTACCGCGAGATGGTCGAGCGGATTACGGCTTACACACTGGTCAACAGCGACAAGGATTACAGTAAACTTATCAGCGACTGGAATGCCAATGTCGACTACTTCAACGAACACAGCCACCACCGCAAACAGTACGACATTAAGAAGGCGGTTATTGCATCCATTCCGGATCAGGTATTCGCGGGCGTGCCGGTTACGGTGATGCCGGAGGTTTTCTTCGAAGAAAAACAACTGATTTTCGCGGAGGATTATGAGGTTACGTACAAGGATAATCATCAACCGGGGACGGCTTCGCTTGAGGTTCACGGCAAGGGCGATTATAAAGGAAAGAGTATCACCCGGTTTAATATCGTGGAAACAGCGTAGAAATACGTAAACAATCGGAGCGGCGGGGGCATTGTTTTTTGCTCCCGCCGCTTTTTTGTTTAATGAGGTAATGAGGTTGGGACATAGGGCATATTGTCTGCTTGGCTACTGGTTGTTTTGTTATTAAAATTAGGTGGAAATGAGGTTTTTGCGCTACACGCGAATCCATCCACCCCGTATTTCGCCCCCATTCCCGCGACGTTTATAAATATGATTTGCGACAAATTTACATGCAATGCTTCAGCGGTACATTGAATCCTGTTGCTGCGAGCAAATAACACTGACGGCGTTGAACTATTTTTGTACCCGTGAAGTCACGACAGGCTTTGCGCTAACTTATTTTAATATTTATGAACTTGACGACAAATTTAATCCGCTTACGGAAACATTGGCTGCTAATGCTGATGGTCTTGTTTAGCTGGGGGCTTGTGTCGGCGCAGTCTGCCCGCACGATTTCCGGCACGGTGTCTTCCAAAGGAGAAACCCTTATCGGAGCCAGCGTAGTAGAAAAAGGTACCGCCAACGGTACGGTCACCGATATGGATGGCCGCTTTTCGTTGAACGTGAACCCTCAGGCGGAACTGCTGATCCGGTACATCGGCTATTCCGATAAAACAGTGAAGGTGGGTAATCAATCGATTATCCAGGTAGAATTGACCGAAAATGCGACGCTCCTGAGCGAGGTGGTTGCCATCGGTTACGGTGTTCAACAGAAAAAACTGGTAACCGGCGCTACCTTGCAGGTAAAGGGCGAAGATATTATCAAGTTGAACACGGTGAGCGCGCTGGAAGCCCTGCAAAGTCAGGCGCCGGGGGTAAACATCACCAAGGCGAGCGGTAAGCCCGGCGATCATTTCAAGGTGGTCATCCGCGGCTTGGGGACGGTGCAAAACTCCAACCCGCTCTATGTGATCGACGGACTCCCCGCCGGCGACGACGACAATGCCCTGAGCAACCTGAATCCTGCCGACATCGAAACCGTCGACGTACTGAAAGATGCTGCTTCGGCGGCTATCTACGGTTCGCGCGCCGCCAACGGGGTGATCCTTATCACCACTAAGAAGGGACGGGCAGGGAAAACCGTCATCCAGTACGACGGATACATGGGCTGGCAGAATGTCTACAAAAAAGCAACGCCCCTGAACGCGCAGCAGTATATGGATATATATAATGAATCCACCGGCGTTGCCGCGGACGACCCCACGCGCTACGAACGGTTTTTCAGAGGCATGACCGACAAAGACAAGAACGATTTCCTTGCCGGAACCTGGAACGGAACCAACTGGCTGGATGCGATGATCAACCCGGACGCGCCCATCACCAACCACGCGCTGAACATCACCGGCGGCTCCGAATCGTCGATCTTCTCCATCGGCTTGGGCTACACCTCGCAATCGCCGCTGGTAGGCGTGAAGAACGATGAACTGGATCCCAAATACGAACGGTACAACGTCCGCCTCAACAGCGAACACTCGCTGATTAAATCCGGCAACCGGAATGTCCTGCTGTTCGGGCAAACCTTGCAGTTGGTTTACAAAAACAGCGAAGCCATCACGATGGCGACCAACCACGTGAACTGGAACGACGTACACAACGCCCTGAGCGCAAACCCGCTTTACCGCGTATACGGAACCGAAAGCCGCTTTGCCACTTCGGGGTGGAATGTCCTGGAAAACAACCCGATCGCGAGCATGTACTACAACTCCTTTTCGCAGGGACAAAACTACGCCGCCCGGGGCAGTTTCTACCTGGAACTGCAACCGCTGAAGAACCTGAAATACCGCGGCTCGGTGGGCTATAACTTTTCCGGATGGAAAAGCCGGAGTTTCAAGCCCGAATACACCGATATGGCGTTCAGCGCCTCCAAGCACGAATACACGGAAATGCAGCAGAGTTCCGACCAGGGAATGGACTGGAACATCGACAACACGCTGTCGTACGAGTTTAACCTCCGCGAACATCACCACTGGGGAATTATGCTCGGCTCTTCCTTCGAAAAGACCGGGCTGGGCGACCACGTAGGAGGCAGGACGGTCAACTCGCAGTTCGACGACTTCGAACATACGTACCTCAACAACGGCGTCACCGGCGGCGGAAACGAAACCCGGCTGACGGTGAGCGGTTATCCGTGGAGCTGGAGAGGGGCGATGGCATCGTTTTTCGGACGTATCAACTACGACTACAAAGCGACTTACATGGCAACCGTCAACTTCCGGCGGGACGGATCGTCCAAGTTTGCCCGCGGCTACCGCTGGGGGAATTTCCCTTCGGTTTCCGCCGGATGGATCCTCTCCAACGAAGCGTTTATGGAAGGCGCCCGGTCGTGGATGAACTTTTTGAAAATACGGACAAGCTGGGGACAAAACGGCAATCAGGCCATTCCCGCCTTCCGTTACAATGCCAATATCGGTACGATACAGGGAAGAAACGGATATGCTTTCGGCAGCGACAAGACAATCGCCACCAACGGCACCTACATTGCCAATACACCCAACCCCGAAATCACCTGGGAAACTTCCGAACAATGGGATTTGGGGATGGATGCCTGGTTTGCCGGGAACCGGCTGGGCGTCAATTTCGATTATTACCAGAAATCAACCATCGACTGGCTGGTGCAACCGCCTTCGCTGGGAACCGACGGGACCGGCTCGCCCTACATCAACGGCGGAAAAGTCCGCAACGAGGGCGTCGAACTCTTCCTGACATGGCAGGAACAGCGGAACAAGGATTTCAAATACAGCGTGACCGCTAACCTGGCTTACAACAAAAACAAGGTCATCGACATCCCCAACGAACAAAAGCGGATCGAAGGCGCTTCCAGTGTACTGGGCGAACAGACCGACCCGATGTACCGCGCGGAAGTAGGTTATCCGATCGGCTATTTCTACGGATACAAGGCAGACGGTATTATCCGGACGCAGGAAGAAGCGGAGGCGTACGACGAAACGCATAAAATCTACATCAGCAATGTGCTGGTGGCGTCCAAGCCGGGAGATGTGAAATACGTGGATGTATCCGAAGACGGCATCATCGACGCCAAAGACAAGACGATGATCGGGAATCCGCATCCGGACGTCACGTTCGGGCTTTCGGTCGGCCTGGGATGGAAAGGCTTTGACCTCGGCATCTCGGCGAACGGCGTAGCGGGCAACCAGATTGCCAAGTCGTACCGCTCGTTTGCAACGCAAACATCCAACAACTACACCACCGAAATATTAGACCGGTGGACGGAACAGAATCCTTCCAGCAACATTCCGCGGCTTGGGGAAGGTTCTACGGAACGGAACTGGCTGAAAATATCAGACCTGGTATTTATCGAAAACGGCGACTTCCTCCGGATCAACAACGTAACCCTGGGTTACGACTTTATGCACTTGTTCAAAAAGTCGCCGGTGCTGTCGCAGCTCCGCGTCTATGCGCAGGTGCAGAACCTGGTAACCTTTACAAAATATTCCGGGATGGATCCCGATATTGGCGCCGACGGAAGTTCCTCTTCCGTGTCGTGGGCAAAAGGGATTGATGTGGGATTTTATCCGAGCGCCCGCACGTATTTGTTCGGCGTTTCAATTAAATATTAATCATATACGTGATAAACAATAAACAGATGAAAAAGATTATTTATACACTGTTATCCGCTTCTTTCCTTCTGCTGGGCAGTTGCGAGAGCTTTCTGGACACGGAGAACCTGACGCAAAAGGACTCGTCCAACTATCCGGTAACCCCGGAGGACGCCGACATGCTTCTGACCGGAGCATACATTCAACTGACCAACACATGGCCCCTGCAATTATTGTATTATATCGGGGAATTGATGTCCGACAACTGCCTGGGCGGCGGCGGTCCCAACGATACGGATTGCAAGGATATTAATTCTTTTTACAGCGCCAACCTGAACAAGTTCAGAAACGCCTGGCAACAAAATTACCGGGGAATATTCCGGGCAAATTCGGTGCTTGTCAACGCCGGCCGTATCCAGTGGGGAGCGACCGAAGCCGGTTTGAAGGAAAAGAACCGGATCCTCGGCGAAAGCCATTTCCTGCGGGCATACTATTATTTCGACTTGGCGCGGCTCTTCGAGAACGTTCCTTTGCGCTTGAAAATCGAAACGGAAAATCCGCCGCAGGCTACGCCGGACGAGATTTACGCGCAAATTGCTTTCGACCTGAAAACCGCAATCGAGATCCTGCCGGACGACAGAGTCAGCGTTCCTTTGTCGGGCAGGATTACCAAATGGGCGGCGGAAGGCTATCTGGCAAAAGTTTTCCTGTTCTATACCGGATATTACCAAAAGGAATCCCTGCCCTTGCCGGACGGCTCGGCGATTACGAAAGAGCAGGTGATCCGTTGGCTGGAGGATTGTATCCGGAACAGCGGACACGATCTGGTAGACGATTTCCGGACGCTTTGGCCGTATGCTTATCAAACGGACAAGGAGGAGTTTAAGAGGAATACGATCTACAATTACCTGACGGTAAACAATATTGGTCCGTGGGTAGGCGACGGCAACATCGAGTCTGTTTTCTCCGTCAAATACACGGCACTCGGCGTCGCCTGGACCGGCAACGGATCCAAGAGCAACATGGTCAGCCTGTACTACGGCTTCCGGATCGATAAGGCGGCGGGCGACCTGAACTATTACCAGGCGACCTTCCCGTTCGGTCAGGGCTGGGGACAGGGAACCGTCAATTCCAAACTCTGGGAGCAATGGCCTGACAAGGATTTGAGAAAGAAAGGCTCCATCCTGAACGTTTTCGATCCCGATGAAGACTTCTGGTTCGACGAAGATGCGCCTCCCGCGTTTCACTTCGGCGCCGACGGGCAGATGGAAGAAACCGGCTACTGGAACAAGAAACACCTTCCGGTAAACGCCGGCAACCGCCTGGCTTCCGTCTTCTCCAATTTCCACCGGCAAATTTATCCCAACCTGGTTCAGGACATACAGGAAGAAAACATTCAGGACCTGGTGATCATGCGCTTTGCCGATATTCTGCTGATGGCTGCCGAACTGGGCGCGCCTGATGCGAAAAATTACCTGAACCGGGTACACCAGCGGGGCGTGCCGGGCGAAGAAATCGAAGTGACCCCGGAAAACATCATGAACGAACGCCGGTTTGAGTTTGCGTTCGAAGGATCGAGGTACTACGACCTGTTGCGCTGGCACAAAACCAACCTGATCACCGAAAACCAGACCGACATCGAGGTCTACAACAACGGGGTGAAAGACGGGAAAGTAAGCGTCGTTTACCGCGAGGAAACACGGGGATTCCTGCCCGTTCCGGACGCCGAAATCCAGTTATCCGGCGGCGTATTAAAACCCAACCCCGGCTGGTAAATCATAAACAATAAATTTTATAAATAATAAAGAATGAAAAAGATGTATCTTCTGATCGCCCTGCTTGCAGTATTCGCAGGGCAATCGCTTGCCCAACGGCAATCCCCTTATACACGGTTAATCTGGTCCGACGAATTTGACGGAACCGGGATACCCGATCCGGCGAAATGGTCTTATGAAGTAGGCTATGTACGCAACGGCGAAATGCAGTATTATACCAATGCGCGGGTCGAAAACGCCTACCAGGAAGGCGGACACCTGCATATCAAGGCAATGAAAGACGATCCGGTCTACGACGACAAGGGTAACTTGCTGAACACGAAAAACGACCGGATCACCTCGGCGAGTATTATCACCAAAGGGAAAGCAAGCTGGGTGTACGGGCGGATCGAAGTCCGCGCCAAAGTTCCGGGACCCAACAAAGGCAGTTGGCCGGCAATCTGGATGATGCCCGTCGCCAACAACTGGGGCAACTGGCCGAACAGCGGCGAAATCGACATCATGGAACACGTCGGGTACAGTCCGGAACAGACCCATTTTACGTCGCACACGTTTCATTACCACGACAGCGGCGCGGGCGGTCTGCGCAGCACGGCAAGCGACACGCCGCATATCTACGACGACTTCCATGTTTTCGCCCTGGAATGGGACGAAGAAGGCTTGTACTGGTATTTGGACGACCACAAACTGCCGGTGCATGAGTTTTACAACGAAAGCCGGGGAAATCAGGAAGACTGGAAAGTCTGGCCGTTTCAGAAGAACTTTTACCTGATACTGGGACTGGCTTACGGCGGAGGCTGGGGCGGCCGCCTGGGGGTCGACTACCAACTGCCGATGGAATTCCTGGTCGATTATGTCCGGGTGTACAAGTTGCCCGAAGCGGGAATCGAAACGGCGGACGAGGTAGAAATCAAACTCTATCCCAACCCGGTGACCGATGTATTGAACATCTCCGGAGCGGAACACCTGGCGGAAGTTTCCCTGTTCGACATCAGCGGAAAGTTGGCGGCACGGTACGGAGACGTGAAGCAGGCGATTGACTTAAGCGGGCTGGACAAGGGATTTTACACCGTCCGGCTGACAGACAAAAACAATCGTTCCCGGACGCAGAAAATACTGAAACAATGAAGTCCCTCTTCTTCCTCCGGATTGCCTGCCTGTTGCCGCTCTGTCTTTCCGCCCACAACGACGGATACATCCGCTACCAAAGCATCCGCCCGACGGCAGACGAACGGCAACAGATAGAAGCCTATATCCGGCAACAAAGCGTGCATTTCGACCGGACAGAAGGCATGATTACGCGGTCGTTTTCGGGTTGGCACTACCACCGCGACGCGCAGGAAGGGGTTTTCCACGACACCCGCCTGTCGCTTTACTATGCGTTGGCGCTTCTGGACGCCGGCAGCCGGCACCTGGAGGAAGAAGCCTTTACCATTATCCGCAAGGTCATCGATTGGCAGGATACGGATCCCCAATCGCCGTCGTGCGGGGTGTGGCCGTATTTTACGGAAGAACCCCTGCAAACCAAGAAATCGTCTATCGACTACAACTGGGCGGATTTCATCGGAGTGGTTCTGCTGGATATTTACACCGGGCACCGGGACCGCTTGCCGGAAGAATTGCAAGCGGAGATACGGCAGGCGCTTATCCGGGCGGCGGAAGCCATCCGGAAGCGGAATGTCCATCCCGGATACACGAACATTGCCGTCATGGGGTCGTACGTGACCTACATGACGGCTCATTTGTTCGACCTGCCCGGGCTGAAGGAATACGCCGCCCGCCGCTGGCGAAGTTTCTATGAATACACCCGGTTCCAGGGCGGTTTTTCGGAATACAACAGTCCGGCTTACACGGTTATCGTGCTGGACGAATTGCTCCGGATGAAAACGCACATCGTGGAGAAAGAAGCCCAGGGGATGGCGGATACGCTCTACGTTGCCGCATGGGAGATGATTGCCCGCCATTTCCATCAACCGTCGGGGCAATGGGCGGGTCCGCAAAGCCGCTCATACAGCACCTTTGCGGAGCCTTCTTTTTACGGTCTGCTGCACCAGGCGCTGGGTGGGAAAATAAACGGCGAACAGCAGCCGGAGCGGTACAACATCCGCTTAAAACATTCCGTTCCCGAACATTTATCGCCTTACTTCCTCTCCCCCCAATACCCGCGGACAGAGAAGGATGTCTTTAACCGCAACCCTCCGCAGGTAGAGGGAACCTGCCTGCTGGCGGAAACCTATACGCTCGGTTCCGTCAACCGGTCGAACTTCTGGCGGCAGCGCCGTCCCTTGCTGGCGTACTGGGGAACCCCGGATGCTCCGTCTTACCTGCAACTGCGTTTCCTGCACGATCATTACGACTTTTGCGCGGCCAATTTTTACAGCACGCAGGCGGAAAACAAGGTCCTGGCGGCGATCACCTTCTCGACGAATGGCGGCGACAAGCATGTCCGCAACGACGACCTGGTCGGCGGACGATTCAACGCCAGCGATTTGCGCTTGCGGTTTGAGTTCGGCAATGTCGCGGCAGACGCCTTGCCCTGTCCTTCTTCGAGCCACGAAACGCTTGCTTTCCGCATCGGGGAGATGCCGTTTATGTTCCGGCTTTTTTATGCCCGGTTCGGGAACGAGCAGGGACATTGGGAAAAAGGACAGGACGGAAACACGGCGTGGCTGGATTATGTCATTTATTCCGGGGAGGAAAAGGAAGTCAACCTGGCGGAGATGACCGCCGCCGCCCTGGGTTTTGTGTTGGCGATGGGCGAAGAAGCGATGCCCGGCGGCGTGTCGTTCTCCGAACAGGACGGCTTCCTGTCGGCACGCTGGGAAAACATGCAGTTAAGCACTCCCCTGAAGCCCAAAGAAAAAGAAGAAAACTTATAGGATGAAACAATGCATCGGAATCCTCGCCGGCGTTTTCCTGCTCTTGTCGTGTACGGCACGGGAAGAGGGGCTGTCGGATTTTCCTCCGGGAGCAATGCCGGAAGCCATCGGGGAGAAGGTCTGCCGGAACCTGCTCGCCCGCGGGCACATGTTGCACCGCAACCAGTGGATACACTATGCGGAAGTCTGCACGTGGTACGGCGCGTTGAAATACGCGGAAGCCGTGCAGGACACTTCGCTGTGCATCCGGCTCAAAGAACGGTTTGAACCTTTGTTTTCGGTGGAGAAACAACACCTTCCGCCGCCCACGCATGTGGATTGGAACATGTTCGGCTCACTTCCGCTGGAGCTTTACCGGCTGACCGGCGAGCCGCGTTACTTCGACCTGGGAATGGCTTACGCCGATGCGCAATGGGCGGTGCCGGATACGGCTTCCGCTGCGGAAAAGGAATGGGCGCAGCAAGGTCTTTCGTGGCAGACGCGCCTGTGGATCGACGATATGTTTATGATTACCCTTCTGCAATCGCAAGCCTGTCAAGCGACGGGCAACCGGGTGTACATCGACCGGGCGGCACAGGAGATGGCGGTTTATTTAGACCGGCTGCAACGGCGCGACGGATTGTTTTTCCACTCGCCGGACGCGCCGCTCTACTGGGCGCGGGGCAACGGATGGATGGCGGCGGGAATGACGGAGCTGCTCCGTTACCTGCCGGACGATCATCCCGGCCGCCGGCGCATCCTGGACGGCTATCGTTTGATGATGAATCGCCTGCTGCTTTTCCAGCGGGAGAACGGGCTGTGGAACCAGTTGATCGACGCTCCGGAGTTCTGGACGGAAACCTCCGGTTCGGCAATGTTCACCTACGCCCTGATTACCGGCGTCAAACGCGGCTGGCTGGAGAAAAAAACGTTCGAACCGGCAGCGCGGAAAGCGTGGCTCGCCCTGACCTCCTTCATCAATGCCGAAGGCGAACTGTCCGGCGTCTGCGTCGGCACAAACGCAAACAACGACCGCGCCTACTACTACGACCGTCCCCGCACCACGGGCGACTTCCACGGGCAAGCGCCGCTGTTGTGGTGCGTGTCTGCGCTGTTGGAAACTACTTCGGTAGAATAAACCTCATTTCTACCTAATTTTTAATAACAAAACAACCACAGTAGGGACAAGCAGATGTAACCTGTATCCCAACTTCATTACCTCATTAAAGGCAATACAGTGGCATCTTTTCTTCTTTCAGGCTGCGCCTCCGGCTCGCCTGATTGTTCTTTTTTGGCGGACCGCTCTGATACCGCCGGCTAAACGGATTACAACTCGCTTCGCTCAAACAGGCGGCGCAGCCGCTTTTATATTTTTGGGAGGCACGACATATCGGCTTGGCTGCGCCTCCGACTCCGCAGGAGTCGAATATGAGTAACCCCGGGTGCAAACCCGGGGAGAGCAATCCCCCACTACACCCGACTCCGAAGGAGTCGAATAATATAGGGTATAATTCAACCCTGCGGGTTGGAGGCGCAAGCGCTTTTACTATTAATTTTTATTATTACCTTTGTCGATTGATTATGGGTAGGATAATAGCAATCGATTACGGAAAAAAAAGAACAGGATTAGCGGTTTCGGATCCGTTAAAAATCATAGCAGGCGGATTGACGACCCTGTCCAGCCACGAAGTGATTCCCTATCTTAAAGATTATGTAGAAAAACAGGATGTCGAACTGTTTATACTGGGAGAACCCCGGCAAATGAACTATCAACCTTCGGAAAACCGGACGCGCGCCAGGCAATTCAAAGAGAAATTGCGGAAAGCCATCCCCACCATCGACATCCGGTGGGTAGACGAACGGTTCACTTCCGTGTTGGCGCATCAGGCAATGCGGGAAGGCGGGCTGAAAAAAAAACAGCGGCAAAACAAAGAGTTAGTCGACGAATTAAGTGCAACCATTTTATTACAAACTTATTTAGAAACCATTAGAAAATGATACTTCCGATTTATTTATACGGTCATCCGGTGTTGAGAAAGACAGCCAGGGATATTTCGCCGGATTATCCGAACTTAAACGTGTTGTTGGAAAACATGTTTGAAACCATGTATCAAGCCGAAGGAATCGGGCTTGCAGCGCCTCAAATCGGTTTGGAAGACCGGATTCTGGTCATCGATTTAAATCCTTTTAAAAAAGAAGATCCCGGCTGCGAGAATTTCAAAAAAGTGTTCATCAACGCGCACATCGTGGAAAGAGATGGAGAAGAAAACGGAATGGAAGAGGGCTGCCTTTCGATTCCGAACATTCACGAGAAAGTGTTACGCTTCAACCGGATACGGATTCAATACCTGGACGAAAACCTGCAACCGCACGACGAGGTGTACGAAGGCTACCGGGCGCGAGTCATTCAGCACGAGTACGATCACCTGGACGGGATTCTTTTCGTTGACCGCATTTCCGGGTTGCGGAAGCAGATGATACGTTCCCGGCTGACCAAAATCAGCAACGGAATAGTCCACTGTTCCTATAAAGTGAAACGTTTTTAGCCATGAAAAGGATTATTTTACCGGTCGTCCTGCTGTTTGCCTGCCTGTCTTTTCCGAACGCCCAGATCAACACCAACCGGGTGCTTGCGATCGGTAAAAATGCCTTGTATTTCGAAGACTATATTCTTTCCATCCAGTACTTTAATCAGGTAGTCAAGTCCAAACCCTACCTGGCGGAACCTTATTTATACCGGGCGATGGCAAAGTTCAGCCTGGACGATTACAAAGGGGCGGAAAACGACCTGACGCTGTGTATCGAGCGGAATCCTTTTCTGGTCTACGCTTACCAGTGCCGCGGCGCCGCCCGGCAGAATCTGAGCAACTACCGGGGGGCTATCGAAGATTACAACAAGGGGCTGGAATTTTATCCGGAAGACCGGCAGATGCTGCTCAACAAGTCCATCGCATTCGTGCAATTAAAGGACTATGATTCGGCGCTTTCCACCCTGGAAACGCTGCTGCGGTTTCAACCGAAATACGTGCAGGCGTACCTGACGCGCGGTTCGGTGTACAGCGAAAAAGGCGATACCGTGCAGGCGCTTTCGGACTACAACCGGGCGCTGGAACTGGACAAGTATTATGCGCCGGCGTATGCGCAGCGGGCAATGCTTCATTTCCAGCAGGAAGAATACGATCAGGCATTGAAGGACTTCAACCAGGCGATTCACCTGGAAACCAAACAGCCGGGCTATCATATCAACCGGGGGCTGGTTCGTTTTTACCTGCATGATTTGAGGGGAGCGATGGCGGATTACGACGCGGTGATCCATCTGGATTCGCACAATAGCATTGCCTTATTTAACAGGGGATTGCTTCGTTCGCAAGTGGGCGATGTCTACGGCGCCCTCGAAGACTTTAACCGGGTCGTCGAACTGGAACCGGACAATTTTATGGCGATATACAACCGCGCCATCCTGAACGAGGAAGCGAAAAACTATTCCCACGCAATAGCCGACCTGGACAAAGTAACCGGCGAGTATCCCAATTTCGTGCCGGCGTATTATTTCCGTTCGGAAATAAAGCGGAAAATGAACGACCCGAAAGGGGCGGAAGATGATTACTGGTATGCCTACGACCTGGAACAGCGCCTGCGCAAACAACGCGAACAGGGGAAGATCGTCACCGGGAAAGACGTCTACGACGCGGAAGAACCGGCGGAATCGGAAAACAAAATCCGGGAGAAGTCGGACAAAAACATTCATAAATTCAACCGGCTGGTTGTTTACGACAAGGACGAGGAATTGCAATCCAAATACAAAAACGAAATCCGGGGGAAAGTGCAGGACCGGCAGGTGAAAGTCGACCTGGAACCGCAATTTGTCATTACTTATTACGAAAGTCCCAACGCCGTCGACATTTCCACCTCGCGCATCGACAAAATGATTTCGGAATACAACAACAAGCGCATTTTGTATCATCAGTTGAGGATCGTCAACCACGAAGCCCCGCTGACGGACGATCAGGCGGCGTATCATTTTCAATCCATCGATCATTATTCGCTGGTTCTGGACCGGAATCCGATGGATGCCAATGCCTGTTTCGGGCGAGCGATGGACTTTATGGTCTTGCAGGATTTGTCGGAAGCGATCAACGATTACGACCGGACAATCAACACGAACCCCGGTTTTGTTCCGGCTTATTTCAATCGCGCCGTCGTGCGGTACAAACAGTTGGAGATTACTTTTTCCAATGAAGACAATCCGGACATTCATTCCCTGTCGTTAAATATAGAAACCGCTCCTCAAAAACGCACGGCAACCCCGGCGAACAATCCGTACCAGTCGCCGGCAATTGATTACTCCAGACAACCGGGCGGATTGAACAACACGAAGCGAAGTTACGAAATGGACCTCGTGATGCGCGATTACGACACCGTTATCCAGTTAAATCCGGACTTTGTGTATGCGTATTTCAACAAAGGCAACCTGTATTGC
This sequence comes from Dysgonamonadaceae bacterium, assembly GCA_031255425.1. GTDB lineage: Bacteria > Bacteroidota > Bacteroidia > Bacteroidales > Azobacteroidaceae > Azobacteroides. The sequence continues at coordinate 4,807 of JAIRSN010000154.1, read as the reverse complement.
CTGCAAAAAGATTTCCGTTCGGCGATAAGCCATTACAACGAGGCGATCCGTCGCAACCCCGATTTTGCGGAAGCCTATTTCAACAGGGGCTTGACCTGTTTATACCTGGGCGAAACAAACCGGGGAATAGAGGATCTCAGCAAAGCCGGCGAACTGGGAATGGTGGATGCTTACAGTATTATAAAGAAAATGACAGGGGACTAAAACCGTACCGGGCAGCACACTTAACGGAACTTCAGTAGATAAACACCCGATAAAAGAAGGGAAACAGCGATTGCGGCAAGAATCTCATGCTGTGGATGAGCGACGTGAATCCGGACGATTAAGCCGCAGATCAGCAATTGAATCGTTGCATAAAGGAAAGATACCAACGGATGCGACAAACGTTTTTCGTTCGCAAGGATTTGGTAAAAATGCAAGCGGTGAGGTTTGAAAATATTCTGTTTCAGACACAAGCGATGAATGATTGTGAGAATGGAATCGACTCCGTAAACGGCAAGGAACATGATCCAGATGACCGAATGGGTTTTGAGCATTAATTGCAGCAGGAGGGTTACGATCCAAAAGGAGATGGCCATGCTGCCGATGTCGCCGGCAAAGCATTTGGCCTTTTTCCGGCAGTTGAAAAAGAGGAAGACAAGGCAGGCGATCATCGCGTAATGGATGAAATCGGGCGCGGTGAACAGGTATTTGCGGTTGGCGTATTGCAGGGCGATCAAGACAATCAGGCTGTACAGTCCGGTGATGCCGTTGATGCCATCCATAAAGTTGTAGGCGTTCAGGATGCCGACGAAAAGGATGTAAGCGGCGAGGATGAAGTGCCAAGGCAATACCGAATAAAGGTCTAAGCCGTAGAAAACAAGACTGATGGAAAGGAAATGGATGATAATCCGTATGCGGTTGGGCAGCGACGAAATATCGTCCCAGAGACTGACGGCAGCAATCAGTGTGACGCCAACAAGGAAGGGGATATGCAGGGACGTCGCACGTTCCCCGGCGACAGCAAACGCCGCATAGAGTATCGCCGCAATCCAAAACACGATACCGCCTCCGCGGATGGTAATATAATTGTGGGAACTGCGAACATTCGGCTTGTCGATGATGTTGTATTTGCCGGCTATCTTAAAATAAATCAATTCGCAAACAAGAAGGACCATCGCAATGATAAAGCCCTGAACGCCGGCAAGAAAAAGATTCACGGAGAAAGAAAAGTTAATTTTTCGTCTGTATCAGTTCAAAAACTTTGACGAAATACTTGAAAGATAAGAGGAGAAGGTTGGTATAGATTCCGTTTTCGCGGCAAGCGCGGACAATCTCCCGGTTCAGCAACAGGTTGCTTTTCCACGATTTTGTACTTTTGCCGCCCGTCCGCATTTTGATAATGTCGAAAGCAAGGTAACGATACGCGATTTGATGCTTGTATAAAAAGCGGATCAATAATTCATAATCGGCCGCAATATGATAATCGGTTTTGTAGTAGCCAATTTCCTTGAAGACCGTTCTCCGGATGAAACACGAAGGATGCGCCGGCATAAACCCGAAACGAAACAGCGCCGGACGGAATTTTGCCGAGGAATAATAACGTACCGTCTTCCCCAAATCAGCAGGAGGAACGAAGCGAACATCGGAATAACACATATCGACGCCGGTGGTCTGCAAGTAATTAACCACCGTCTCGATGGAACCGGGATAATTGTAGAAATCGTCAGCGTTCAGGATCGCAACATAGTCGCCGGTAGCCATCCGGATACCTTTGTTCATGGCATCGTACATGCCTTTGTCGGGTTCGGAAAGCCAGCGCAGCCTGCCGGCAAAATCCGCTTCGCAACTGCGAATGATTTCAACCGATTTGTCCGTCGAATGTCCGTCGATAATGATGTATTCGATGTCCCGGTAAGTTTGTTGCAACACCGAATCGATGGTTGTGCGAAGGGTCGCCGCACTGTTGTAACAGACGGTGATGATGGAGATTTTCATTTTTCTATTGTTCGTTTTCTGATTTCTTTGGCAGGGTTTCCCTGATAAATTGTATAGGATTCCAAATCGCTTGTCGCCACGGAATGAGCACTTAATACGGAGTGCGTTTTACAGGTTGTATTTGGACAGACAACACTCTGCGCCCCAATCCAAACGCCATCTTCCAACACGATTTGTCCAATAATCAAATCAAACGCTGTTTTTTTATAATTGTGATTGCCGCAAAGCAACATTGCCCCTTGCGATATGCAACAATTTTTGCCGATTGAAACATTGTCCAGATTATCTATCCAAACATTTTCTCCGATCCATGTGTAGCTGCCGATAGATAATCGCCACGGGTATTTAATGTTGACGGAAGGTTTGATATTGACGCCTTTGCCAACTTTAGCGCCGAATAAACGCAATAAAAAAACCTTCGCTCCGCTCGACGGGTTGAACGGCGACTGGAAAAAGAGTATATTGGTAAAATACCACAACAGACGAACAAAGACATTTCGTCCGGGATGATACCAACTGTTATTAAAAAACGAAAGATTGGTTTGCAATGAAGTAATTAAAGATTGGGGTCAGAAAAACATCGCAAATCCTTTTTTAGCGGTGTTTTGTTTGTCTTTATTTTGATATAAACTCAATTCGTTTTGCAGTGTTTTAATGTGCTGACCTAACATAAAAGTGCGAAAAGGCTTATTATCGCCCTTATCTTTTGCTTCTTTCAGACAAGCGATGTATTCTTCGCCGTCTTCTTTATATACTTTTGTAAGCGGAATGTTGAAACGGCGTTGTAAATAATTCATCAGCAAACGCGAAGTACGTTTATTTCCGTCCATCCACGGATGAATAAGAACAAGATTGACATGCGCATCAAAAATTATGGATAAACGTTCTTTCATGTCAATATTCTGCAAAGCGGTTTCGTAATGTTTACAAAAAGCATCTATTGCTGTCTGGATTTTTTGCGGATCGGTATAATAACCAAGCGCCTCGGAAAAAGCATTGACAAGTCGAAAATTACCGGTTTTGCCATCAACAGTTCCCAATGCACTGCTAACCGTCTGCCCCGTACTTGCCATGTTAACGGCGTTTAATTCTTTAAGCAATTCCGGCGTCAGCGATCGATTTTCTTCGCCTGCTTTCATTGCAAGTTTAATGGCATTATGATTATCGCAAATCATCAGATGATGAACAAGGGGTTTGCCTTTCGCTGTAAGCCCCTCATCGAGCAAAAGTTGTGCTTCTATTTCCGTGAGAGAAACGCCTTCCAACTGCGTAGAACTGATCACAATAGAATAGAGTTTGTACTTCTCGTAATCAATAGTCTCGTCCAAATTAAGAACGCTGTATTCGTCGCTTAACCGTTGAACTGTCTGCCACAAAGCCGATATATTTTTCGATTTATTCATTTAGTCCACAAAGATATTTATTATTTCACTCTTTGCAAAAGAATTATCTCAACCACAAATTCAAGCATCCAATGCACGTTTTTTGCTCCGATGACCGGTCTTAATCACCCAATAGATGCACAAATTCCGGTTTTTCACCGCCATTCAAGATCCAGTCGTACAAACGAATCATCTTTTGAGCCACAACTTCTACGGAATAGTTGGTTTTGACTAATTCCTGTCCGCGTTTACCCATTTCAATTCTTTTGCTTTCCGGCGTGTCAATGGCCTTTTGTATGGTTTCTGCCAAAGTTTCCACATCGTTTTCCACCCACCAGCCGCAATAATACGTACCGAGTTCTTCCCAAGGTGTACCTTTGGAGGCAATGACAGGAATCCCTTTAATGAGCGCTTCGGGGATAATCATTCCGAAATTTTCAAAATCACTTGGAACAACCAAATACGACAACGAATTTAAGGCGTTTTCTTTGGCTTCACCGGTCAAGAATCCTGTAAATATTACGTTTTTCAGGTTTAATCTTGTTTGTTCGGCTTTTAGAAAATCCATATAGGCTTTGTCGCCGTCGCCGATGATTATTAATTCGGCATCTGTTTTATCCGGATTCAATTTGTCCCAAACATATAAAAGACGCTCGATGTTTTTTCGGGGATGCACGCGCCCAAGATAACCGATTTTAATGGCTTTCTTAGCCTGTACTTCTGTAAAGTCATGAATTGAAACAGGATTTGGGATAACTGCAACGGGAGATTTCACGCCTAAGTTTCTGATATGTTGCATTTCTTCCGTGCAAGTAGCGTGAACACAAGCGGCTTGATTCAAATCGTTCATTAAAAACAATTTGAGGAACAGTTGTTTTTTTAGTTTGGAAACGGATAAGGCTTGGGGGTAAAGCATTCCCCTGGGCGTTATTATATAAGGTTTTTTGCATTTCCTTGCAAATTTTGCAGTGATATAAGTCGGATATAGCCAAACGCCTTGCGCGTGGTAAATATCATAAGGTTTTTTTTGTAAAAACTTTTTGTATTCTGCAGAATAAGCCAAAGGCAAATTTTTATTTTGCAATGCAATTATATAATCTTCATTAGAAATAAATTTGTCGTTTTTGGCAGGTTGGTAAGTTAATATGTCCGCATCCAATCCCTTCGTTCTTAAACCTTTGACGGTGTAATAAACGCTTTGGCTGGGACCGCCGTTGCTAATGCCTAAACCGGATATAGTATGGAGAACTTTCATTTAGTAGTCGTATAATCGTTGATTAGTATCGCGATTCAATCATTCTAAAGAATAAATCATTCATTTCTAGGAATGATTTGTTCCTTAGAATCAAATTTCAGATAACTATTTTATCTAATTTTGTTATTTTAAGCAATTTACAAAGAAATAAACCGCAAATTATTACGGTAATAGTCGAAATAAACGGCATAAA
>JAIRSN010000187.1 GCA_031255425.1 Dysgonamonadaceae bacterium | reverse complement strand
TACACGGCGTTTGTCAACGAGCTGAACGCCCATATCACCTATTTCAACGAACACGAGCATCATCAAAAACAGCACGACCTTAAGAAAGCGGTTGTTCCGCCCATCCCGGATCAGGTATTCGCGGGCATACCGGTCACGGTGTTGCCGGAGGTTTTCTACGAAGAAAAACAGTTGGTCTTCGAGGAAGATTTCGAAGTCACGTACAAGAATAATCACCAGCCGGGTCTGGCGTTGATTGATGTGCGTGGCAAGGGGGAGTATAAGGGAAAAATAACCGCCGGGTTTAATATCGTGGAAACCAAGTAAAAGTGCGTAAATAATTGGAGCGGTCGGTGCCGGAACAGGCATCGACCGCTTTTATTTTTTTTTGCCCGCATATTCAACCCAGCCCAACGGCAACGCCTTGGGTATCTGTATCCGGCGAGAGATTGCATCCCCAAAACCTCATTTCCACCTAATTTTAATAACAAAACAACCTCAGTAGGCGGCGCAGCCGCAAGGCGCAAGTCACTTTTCAACCGAATTCATGATTTCGTCGCCGTGTCCGCCGCCGTTTGCCCTGGAAAAAAGCACTTTTATTTTTTAGTTTCAAAGAATCTTACTATTTTTGCAAGGTTTTAAATAAAAAAAGAAAAAAATCATGTAGGAAATAAGGAAAATATTTTTAGCATTACATATTATTTAAGAAAGCGTTAGCTTATATTCTTGGTTTGGAAACTTAGGAAATTTCGAGATATAACAAGAATAAGTAAGTAAACGCTCGCGTAGAAAGCGTGGGCTACTTATTTGTTATATCAGGTTTCCTAAGACCTCTGAGCCGAATAAAAGTAGAGAATCCCGCGCTTCGTCATTTTTAAATCGCTTCTCTTTCGGGACTCAGGAAGCCCAAACATAGCATGAAACATATAATAGGAATATAATTCTTTCCGGCAAAGGTAAAGGCAACTTTTTTTGGGGGAATGAATGATCATTAAATGCAAGACTTATCATTCACCTTTAAAACTAAAAAAGTCTCACTCTCATGTTTATATAAGCGAGTTGCCTTTACCGGAACCGGATTTTATTTATAAACAGTGAATAAATAATCAATAAAAACTAAAAACAATTTTAAATGAGAAAGATGAAAAAGAAATTATTTTTTTTGACGCTGGCGTTCGTCATGACGAGCGCAGCAAGTGTGAATGCGCAGGTACTGATCGGTGAAGGCAATATGCCTGATCCGTCGGCTATACTGGAATTGAGAAGCGATAAACTGGGACTGCTACTGCCTCAGGTGAAACTGGACTCTCAGGACGATACCTTCTCCCTGGCTAATCCGAAAGAAGGAATGTTGGTCTGTAATCTCAACGGCGCCCTGAAAAAGGGCGTGTATTACTGGAATGGAAATCAATGGACATTGTACATCGAATTTTAAAAATAAAAAACAGGAAAATGATGAAAAAAACAATTTTAAGTATGATGCTGTTATCGGGTATAATGGCAACGAGTATGAAAGCACAGGTAACCATCGGCAGTACGGAAGATCCGGCCGAGTCGGCAATATTGGATTTAAACACCGGTGGAAACGGAAATTTAGGGTTCCTGTTGCCGCGAGTAGCTCTGGCAAGTGATACGGATGCAAGCACCGTAGTCAATCCGGCAACCGGACTGATGGTTTATGCCGACGGCACAGGTGGCTTGGCTGCCGGCGTTTATGTATGGAACGGCACAAGCTGGCAAACCAGCGTAACGCCGAACAGTGGTACATTGTACGTAGATGATCCGGTACAATCTTTTTCACTGAATACTCCTCTCTCCGTCGAACGGTGGAGTACCGGAAAATTCATAGCCTCCGGTTTCAGCCCTGCAAACGCTACACTTCCATACGCCCGCTGGAGGTTGGTTTCCGGTGGAAGCAATATCAGTGGGGTAAGCACTTCACTGACCGAATACACTTTCACTGCCGAACAAACCGGAATGACCGAAATCATGGCGATCAGCATGGATGGGAATGTATCGATCGATGGAACGGTCACTATCTGGCAAAATGAAGTGACGGATGTAACGATTACAAATCCCAATCCGCTGCGCCTGACGATCGGCAATACGGCGGCGGCTTTGGAGGCGGTGGTCACGCCAACCGATGCTACCCGCAAGGCACTGAACTGGGCAAGCCTGACGCCAAGTGTTGCCGCAGTAAGCGGTTCCGGCAGTAGTTGGACCGTGAGTGGAACGGCTATCGGAACGACAACGCTCACCGCATCCACCACAGACGATTCGAATATCAGCCGCGACGTTGATTGCCAGGTTTACCCGAAAATAAATCAACCGGCAAATATCAGCGTGACGGAAGGCGATGCCGCACAAGTGTTGGCTGTTCCAACCACGACTCCGGCACATACCTATCAATTATCGGATTTCCAGATTACTTCAAGTAATAGTTCGGTTGCATCGTATAACAGTACAAACGGAGAATTGTCATTCGGTTCGCCGGGCAGTGCGACTATAACAGTGGAATTTGCCGGTTATAACGAATCGCAGGTAACTTTTACGATTGCGGTAGCGAGTACGTGCCCCAACGTAATCGGCACTGACGGCCGTTGCTATTCGCGAAGTTCAGCAACCGGCCCAAATACACGTAAACCTACTTGTTCCAGTGGGTGGGAATGTGTTAGTAGCATCCATACCCGGGTAGATCCAACGAAATGGATATACGGTTCTGTGTGGGTTAATTGTAACGCCACTGACGCATTGGGGGTCAGTGTTACTCCCGAAAAGAAATGGTCTCAGGGTGGTTCGTCTTCGTCTTTGCCGGTTGCCTGCGTGAGGCTATGACTTCGTAATCCTATTTGCGCGAGCCGCTCAAAACTTTCAGGGAGGGGTATATTATTTAAACATTCAGGCAGCCGCCGGAGACGTTTTTTTTTCTGCAAAAAGCGAATGTTTCAAAAATGATATTTTTCCCCACCCTGATTGTTACAAATTCCGGCAGAAATTTAACTTTTCTATTTATCTTTGTATCGCTTAAAATTAAAGACAAAAGATCATGAAAAAACTTGTTTTCTGCGTATTAATGGGGGTTATTCTCTCGTGTTCGCATTCCCGGGATTTGACGGTGTCGGTGTCGAATCTTTCCGGACGGGAGATTGTCGATTATACAGTTGAAATACCGGAATCGCAGTACCGGGGACTTCCTTTGGGGGACTATTTCGCTGTGGTGGACGACGAAAAGGTGCCGGTCGAAATTGCTACCGGTCTCCTGGGCGATACCCGGCTTATTTTTCCTGTCGCTGTGCTGCATCCGCACGAGACAAAGACGGTTCCGATTCGTCCCGGAAGGGCGGAGGGCTATCCCAAGCGGACGTATGCCGAACTTTCCCATAAGATCGGCGGACATTTTGAGGGACAGCAGTACGTGGACGGTTTCTCGTGGGTGAAGCCGAATTACTTGCGTGTGCCCGACAATTTCAAGGACCATGCGTATTACATCAAATACGAGGGGCCGGGATGGGAAAGCGACAAGGTGGCTTTCCGTTTCTACCTGGACCAGCGCAACGCGATTGATGTCTTCGGGAAGAAGACGCCCGAAATAGTCTTGCCCTTTGTGGGGGTGGACGGTTATGAGTCGTACCACCACATGGCGGACTGGGGGATGGACAACATGAAAGTGGGCAGCGCGCTGGGAATCGGGAGTATCGCCGTGTGGGACGGCAAAAAAGCGGTACGTGTCGAAAAGACGGACAGCGTGATCTGCCACATTCCCGCCGACGGCAAGATTCGTTCCCAAGTGATGACCTGCTATTACGGCTGGGAGGCGAACGGAACCCCATGCAACCTCCGGGCGCTGCTCTCTATCGACGCCGGAAGCCGCGCATCCCATATGGAATTGCGCGTAGACCGGGAAATAGAAGGCTTGGCAACCGGCCTTAACAAGGACCGCGCCGCTGCGTTTTTCTCCCAAATCAATGAAGAGGAAGAATGGTCCTACATCGCTACCTTCGGCAAGCAAAGCCTGAACGACGACAACATGGGACTCGCCCTCCTGGTGAAAACAAAATACATCCGGGAAATCACGGAAGACGACAGGAACCACCTGGTCCTCCTGAAGCCCGAAAACGGATTCGTCGACTACTACTTTATGCCCACTTGGGAACTGGACTGGCAACCGGTGGCAACGAAAGACGACTTTATAAAATGCATCGACGAAGTCATGGCACGGCTCTCTTCGCCGGTGGAAATCAAAATAAATTAAAAACATCAGATATGAAACAATTTATGGACAATCATTTCGTCTTACAGACGGAAACAGCTCAGCAACTTTACCATGAGCATGCGGAAAAACAACCGGTTATCGACTATCATTGCCACTTGGTTCCCCAGATGATTGCCGGCGACCGCCGGTTCGACAACCTGGGGCAGATCTGGCTGGAAGGCGACCACTACAAATGGCGGGCGATGCGTACCAACGGGATAGACGAGCGGTATATCACGGGAAAAGAGACGTCCGACTGGGAAAAGTTTGAGAAATGGGCGGAAACCGTTCCCTACACCATGCGGAACCCGCTGTACCACTGGACGCACCTGGAACTGAAAACTGCTTTCGGCGTGGACAAAATCCTGCGGCCGGAAACCGCCAGGGAAATCTTCGACACCTGCACGGCTTTGCTCCGGACACCCGAATACAGCGCCCGCGGACTGATGAAACGCTTCCGTGTGGAGGTCGTTTGCACGACCGACGACCCGGTCGACTCCCTCGAATACCACAAGGCCTTGAAAGAAGAAGGTTTCGCGGTGAAAGTGCTGCCGACCTGGCGCCCCGACAAGGCGATGGCGGTAGAGGCGCCGGAGGCTTTCCGCACCTATGTGGAACAGTTATCGGACGTCTCCGGAGTCACCATCCGGAAATTCGACGACCTGCTGCAAGCCCTGCGGGTCCGGCACGACTTCTTCGCCGCCGCCGGATGCAAGCTGTCCGACCACGGTATAGAAGAGTTTTACGCCGAGGACTACACAGCAGCGGAAATCCAGGCGATTTTCAATAAGGTATACGGCGGCACCTCGTTGAATCCGGAAGAAATCCGGAAGTTCAAGTCGTGCATGCTGTTCGAATTTGCCCTGCTGGATTGGGAAAAAGGGTGGACGCAGCAGTTCCACTACGGCGCCCTCCGCAACAACAACACGCGGATGTTCAACCGGCTCGGCGCGGATACCGGTTACGACTCCATCGGCGACTGGAACACTGCCCGGGCAATGTCCAAGCTGTTGAACCGCTTAGACCTGGAAGGCAAGCTGGCGCAGACGATTCTCTACAACCTCAACCCGCGCGACAACGATATGATTGCCACCATGATTGGGAACTTTCAGGACGGCCCGGTTGCCGGAAAGATCCAGTTCGGATCCGGCTGGTGGTTTCTGGACCAGCGGTACGGCATGGAAGCGCAACTGAATTCCCTCTCCGTACTGGGGCTTTTGAGCCGGTTCGTGGGCATGTTGACCGATTCGAGGAGCTTCCTGTCGTACCCGCGCCACGAATATTTCCGCCGCATCCTGTGCAACCTGATCGGAAACGATGTGGAACAGGGTTTGCTCCCCGCCTCGGAATTGCCCTTCCTCGGACAATTAGTCGAAAACGTATCGTATTATAATGCAAAACAATATTTCCATTTTTAAGAACCGATTAACACCACAAGTCAATGAAAGAACTGAATAAACAAACCGTTCGGAAGCCGGAATTACCGGCGAAAATCCTGCAATTCGGCGAGGGCAATTTTCTCCGCGCCTTTGTCGACTGGATGATTCACAAAGCCAACGAAGCCGGTGTCCTGCACCACGGCGTAGTGGCGGTACAACCCATCGCGCAGGGGATGGCGGAGATGATTAACCGGCAGGACGGGCTCTACCATGTTTACCTCGAAGGGATTAAAGACAAGCAAGCCATCAAGGAGGTGACGCTTGTGAAAAGCCTCCGGGAGGTCCTCAATCCGTACGAGGATTACGCCGCCTACCGGGAACTGTTTCTTAGCCCCGGCCTGGAAATGGTTATTTCCAACACCACCGAAGCCGGTATCCGTTACGAAGAAGGCGACGACCTGGAGGCAACGCCCCCGAAATCGTTTCCGGCAAAGGTGACCGCGCTGCTGTACCAGCGGTTCCGGAAGTTCAACGGGGCGAAAGACAAGGGCTTGCTCTTTATTGCCTGCGAACTGATCGAGGACAACGGTTCGACGCTGCGGGAGTTTGTCCTGAAACATGCCGCCCACAACCGGTTGGGTGCGCCGTTTATCGACTGGGTCAAAGAGGCGAATTATTTCTACGACACGCTGGTCGACCGGATTGTGCCCGGTTTTCCGCGGGAAACGATCGGCGCGATCCAGGAGGAAATCGGGTTCAACGACCACCTGGTTGTCAAGGGTGAATATTTCCATGTGTGGGCCATCGGCGGCGACCCGGTTATCAGCCGGCGGCTGCCTTTGGACCAGGCGGGGCTGAACGTCCTGTTTATGGACGACATCAAGCCTTTCCGGGCGAAGAAAGTCCGCATCCTGAACGGATCGCACACGGCGATGGTTCCCATTGCCTTGCAGATGGGATGCGCCACGGTCAAAGAGGCGTTCAACGAACCGCTGGTCGAACAGTTCATCCGCCGGATGGTGGATACGGAGGTTCTTCCCGCGATTCCGGAGGATCCCGAAGCCCTGAAGCAGTTTGCCGGGAAGATTCTGGAACGCTTCTACAACCCCTACATCAAGCATTACCTGAAGGATATTTCTCTCAATTCGTTGTCCAAATGGGAGACCCGCAATTTTCCGACCTTGAAAGACAATGTCGCAAAGTTGCAGGGGGAAGCCCGCCTGACCACTTTCTCGCTGGCAGCCTTGCTGGTGTTGTACAGCGGGAACTCGGAGGTGCCGTTCACGCCGAACGATACGCCTGAAGGGGTCGCTTTTATCCGGCAATCGTACGACAGGGAGAAC